>CANESN010000009.1 GCA_947441105.1 Micrococcales bacterium | reverse complement strand
TCGTTTGACCTCGCAGGTCTCGCTACCTGGTCGCTTCTTGGTTTATGTGCCGGGCGGCAACATGTCAGGTATCTCTCGCAAGCTTCCAGAGGGTGAGCGTCAGCGACTAAAGCAGATTCTGAAGCACGCACTTGAAGAAGATGCCGGCGTGATTGTTCGAACTGCAGCTGAGGGCGCTTCCGAGGAGCAATTGATCCACGATGTTGAGCGGCTAAAGGCTCAGTGGGAGTCGATCAACGAGAAGGTGGCCAATGGTAAAGCGCCGATGCCACTTCACAGCGAGCCAGACCTTTTGGTCAAGATCATTCGCGATGTATTCAACGAGGACTTCCAGAAATTGGTCATCTCCGGTGACTCAGCATTCACAACCATTAGCGAGTACCTAGCTTCGGTGGCCCCTGAGCTTGTTGAGCGCCTAAGCGCATACACATCTCAGGAAGATATCTTTGACTTCTACCGCATCGGTGACCAGATCGTAAAGGCGCTTGATCGCAAGGTTTACCTTCCTTCCGGTGGATCCCTGGTGATTGATCGCACCGAGGCCATGACCGTGGTCGATGTGAACACTGGAAAGTTCATTGGATCCGGTGGAAACCTGGAAGAGACCGTTACCAAGAACAACCTCGAGGCCGCAGAGGAGCTGGTTCGTCAGCTCAGATTGCGCGATATCGGTGGCATTATCGTGGTCGACTTCATTGACATGATCCAGGAGTCAAACCAAGAGATGGTTCGCCGTCGCCTGCTGGAATGCCTAAGCCGCGACCGCACCAAGAACCAGGTCGGTGAGGTTACCTCGCTGGGCCTTGTGCAGATGACTCGCAAGAAGATCGGCGTTGGCCTTTTGGAGACCTTCGGCGAGACCTGTGATTGCTGCGCTGGCCGCGGTGTTGTCATCCACAGCGAACCAAGATTCAAGATGCCAGAGCAGTCAAATTCCAAGCAAAGAGGTAAGCAAAAGGGCAAGGAAAAGACTGAGGTTGTCAAAAAGGTGGTTACTGCCGAGCAGGCAGACGCCTTCAAAAACGTCGTAAATCAGATCGCTCAGGCTGCCCAGAGCGAAGAATCCAAAGCGCCTGAAGGTAAGACTGAAATGCTGAATGCGGTTTTGGATTCGCTACCGGAGCCAAAGGTTACCCAGAAACCAAAGCGTCGCAGAGTAACAAGCGCAACCCGCGCCCCGGAGAGTTTGGATCCGTCCGAAAATAGCTAGGAATGAGGTTGACCCCACCGAGGTTTCTTGCTAGGCTGGGGCGCTGTTGCCCATAGGTTTGTTATGGGCCAGATTCAAATTCCAAGACAGATAGGTTTTGAAGTGGTTTACGCAGTTGTTCGCGCCGGTGGTCGCCAGGAGAAGGTTTCAGTTGGAACCATCGTTACCATGAACCGCATTGCCGCTACCTCAGGCACCATTGAGATGCCCGCACTTTTGCTTGTTGATGGCGACAAGGTCGTAACCGACGCTGCTGCCCTAGCCAAGGTAAAGGTTGTAGCAGAAGTTCTAGACCAGCTACGCGGTCCGAAGATCATTATTCAGAAGTACAAGAACAAGACCGGTTACAAGAAGCGTCAGGGCCACCGCCAGGACCTAACCCGTGTCCAGGTCACCGAGATCAAGTAAGTAGGTAGAAATGGCATCCAAAAAGGGAGTTAGCTCCACCCGCAACGGTCGTGACTCGAACGCTCAGCGTCTAGGTGTAAAGCGCCACGACGGTCAGGCTGTAAACGCCGGTGAAATTTTGGTTCGTCAGCGTGGAACTCACTTTCACCCGGGCGTAAACGTAGGTCGCGGCAAGGATGACACCTTGTTTGCACTAGCTGCAGGCTCTGTTGAGTTTGGCTCAAAGGCTGGCCGCCGCGTTGTAAACATCGTTACCCAGTAACTAGTTTTTCAATAGGGAGGCGGGCCATGAGGTCCGCCTCTTTCTGTATTAGGAGCAGTTCATGATTACATTCGTAGATCAGGTAACTCTCCATTTGCGCGCTGGAAACGGCGGCGACGGTTGCACATCCATCAAGCGTGAGAAGTTCAAGCCATTGGCAGGCCCTGATGGCGCTGATGGTGGCGATGGTGGTTCAATCACCCTGGTTACCGACAATAACGTCACAACCCTTCTGGACTACCACCACCGCCCACACCGTGTGGCAACCTCTGGTGGCTCAGGTGCCGGTGATTACCGCAATGGCTCCAAGGGTGAAGACCTAACGCTTCCAGTTCCAGTCGGAACCGTCGTCAAGGACGCAAACGGCAAGATCCTGGCTGATCTCTCTGAGCCGGGTATGGAGCTTTTGGTTGCCGAGGGCGGCCAAGGTGGCCTAGGAAACATGACGCTTGCCAACCGCATGCGTATTGCTCCAAACTTCCACCTGCTTGGAGTTCCTGGCTGGGCTGGCGATGTGATCCTCGAGCTAAAGACCGTTGCGGATGTAGCCCTGGTTGGGTTTCCATCTGCCGGAAAGTCCTCTCTTATTGCGGCTATGAGCGCAGCTCGTCCAAAGATTGCGGACTATCCATTCACCACCCTGCACCCAAACCTCGGTGTGGTTCAGGCTGGCGAAATGCGCTACACAATTGCTGACGTTCCTGGATTGATCGAAGGCGCAAGCCAGGGCAAGGGGCTCGGACTTGAGTTCCTTAGACATGTGGAGCGTTGCAGTGCTCTGCTGCACGTTATCGACTGCGCCACCCTAGAACCTGGTCGCGATCCGATCAGCGACCTCGATGTGATTTTGGCTGAGCTGGCCGCATATCAGGTGCCTGAGGGTCAAACACCATTGATCGAGCGTCCTCAGCTGGTTGCTCTAAACAAGATCGACATTCCAGATGCGCTAGAGCTTGCGGAGTTTGTAAAGGCCGAGTTTGAAGCCAGGGGATACCCGGTTTACCTGATCTCCAGCGCCACCAACCAGGGGCTCAGAGAGCTGAACTTCGCGCTGGGGCAGTTGGTTACCGAGGAGCGCAAGAGCCAAACTGCGCAGATTGAAAAGCGAATTTCGCTTCTGCTTCCTAAGAAGGACGATTCAAAGTATGAGATTCGCACCGAATCTCAAGGCGAGAACATCATCTACCGCATTGTTGGTCCTAAGCCTGAACGTTGGGTTGCGCAGTGCGATTTCAGCAATCAGGATGCCGTCGGATACCTGGGCGAGCGTTTGCAGAAGATTGGTATTGAGGACGAGCTTTACAAGAAGGGCGCTAAGCGCGGCTCTACAGTAATCATTGGAGAGCAGAACGGTGTCGTATTCGACTGGGATCCACTGGTTGACTCGGTTGCGGAATTGGTTAGCGAAGAGCGCAGGACCAACCAGGATCGTCGCCAGGAGTATCACCAGATGATGGACCAGCGATCTCGCGGTCGCGCGGAGCGTGAGGCGGTTCGAGAGGCAAGTGTGTTCTCGGAGGATGAAGAGTAATGCAGACTTTTGAGCGAATTAAGGATTCCAGGCGCATCGTCGTCAAGGTTGGCTCAAGCTCAATCACCGGGTCAAATGAGTCGAATCTTGACCTATTGGTTGACTTTTTGGTTCGTTTGCAAAAACTTGGTAAAGAGGTTGTGCTGGTATCTTCCGGTGCGATTGCCACTGCGTTGCCAATCATCGGATTGACGGTTCGCTCCGAAGACCTAGCGACCTCTCAGGCACTTGCAAGTATTGGTCAGGCGAAGCTAATGGGCCGCTACGAGCGAAGCCTTGCCAGGTATGACCTATTACCTGGGCAGATGCTGCTCACGGTGGATAACCTCGATCAAGAATCAAGTAGTGAGAATGCCCTGCGAGCCCTCGAGCGGCTTTTGGAGATTGGTGTAATTCCAATCATCAACGAGAACGACTCTGTAGCAACTCAAGAAATTCGCTTTGGTGATAACGACCAGTTGGCTGCCCGGGTGGCGCTTCTGGCTGCAGCTGACCTGCTCATTCTCTTCAGCGATATCGACGCCCTTTATACCAAGCCACCAACCGAGCCAGGGGCTGAGCCAATTGCCGTGGTTTCCTATGGTCAGGACCTAAGTGAGCTCGAAGTTTCTGGAACCTCAACCGGTTACGGAACCGGCGGCGCCCTAACCAAACTGGCTGCAGCCCAACTAGCAACATCCGGGGGAGTTGGGGTGCTTCTCACCAGCACCGCAAATATCGCTGTGATTGACACTGCAGACTGCCGAAACACTTGGTTTGAGCCTGCGGATAGGATTGCGCAATGAGTGTTGTTCAGCTTTTTCATGCGGCCAAAGCCGCTAGTTCCAATCTGGCGCGGGCCAACACCAACCTGAAGAATTCAGCTCTCGAGCAGATTGCGCTAGAGCTTGAAAACAACATCCCTCACATTTTGGCGGCTAACGCACTAGACCTAAAGAGCGCTCAGGAAAATGGAGTTTCCGTTGGTCTGCAGGATCGTCTAAAACTAGATGCGAACCGCATTGGCTCACTCGCTGCGGCTTTGCGCCTAGTGATAAACCTTCCAGACCCAATTGGGCAGAATTTAGAAGGCATGACACTGCCGAACGGTTTGAAATTGCAGCAGATCAGAGTGCCATTCGGCGTCGTCGGTGTGATTTACGAGGCAAGACCAAATGTCACCGTTGATATTGCGGCCCTGGCCCTGAAAAGTGGAAATGCCGTATTGCTCAGGGGTGGTAGTGCCGCAGAGAACACCAACCGAGTGCTAGTGGAGCTTATTCAAGCGGGGTTACGCACTGCCGGTTTGCCATCCGATGCTGTCCAGACCGTTGATCCTTTTGGTCGCGAAGGTGCAGTTGAGATGATGCAGGCGCGTGGCTTTATCGATGTCCTTATTCCTCGCGGTTCGGCGCAGCTGATTCAAACCGTGGTAACCGAGTCCAAGGTTCCAGTAATTGAAACCGGCGATGGTGTGGTTCACATGTTTATCGACGAGTCTGCGGATTTGGCTAAGGCTATTCCAATGATTGTGAACTCCAAGGTGCAGCGACCTTCGGTTTGCAATGCGCTAGAAACCCTCTTGGTACACGAATCAATATCCGCTATTGCGCTTCCAAAAATTGCGTCAGAGCTAGAGGCCAAAGGCGTCACAATTCACGGCTGCGAGAAGACACTGAAGCTGATTTCCGGGGTTGCAGCAACCGATGCCGATTGGTCAACCGAGTATTACAGCCTTGACCTCTCGGTCAAGGTGGTTGCCGATTTGGACCAGGCACTTGCTCACATTTCGAAGTATTCAACTCGTCACACCGAGTCGATCGTGACCGAAGACCAATCCAACGCTGAGCGTTTTCTTCAGGAGGTAGATGCAGCAGTGGTTATGGTGAATGCTTCCACGAGATTTACCGACGGTAGCGAGTTTGGATTTGGCGCTGAGGTCGGAATTTCAACTCAAAAACTTCACGCTAGAGGCCCAATGGGCCTTCGCGAGTTGACAAGTTCTAAGTGGTTGGTTCGCGGCAATGGCCAAGTCCGAGACTAAACTTACAAATACGCAAAAGGAGATAACGTGCTTTCAATTCTTGCCAGCGAAGCTGTGGTGCATCACACCGAGCTACCTTTCCCTGCAATTATCTTCGGGGTAATTGCCATGGTTGCATTCCTAGCACTTGCTGGAATCACTTTTTCATACCGCAACGTTGCGAACCGTCACGATCACAAGACCTCCTCGCAGCAGGCGCACCACTAAAACCTCATGACCAATAAGCGGCCACGCATTGGGGTAATGGGCGGAACCTTCGACCCAATCCACAATGGCCACCTAGTTGCCGCCAGTGAAGTAGCGGATGCATTCTCGTTGGACGAGGTTATCTTCGTTCCGACCGGAGAACCGTGGCACAAGAACCCGGTTATGTCAGCGGAGCACCGCTATCTAATGACCGTAATTGCAACCGCAGCAAACCCTAGGTTCACCGTGTCTCGAGTCGAAATTGATCGCCCAGGTACCACTTACACGGTTGACACGCTGACTCAGATTGCCAAAGACCACCCGGGTGCAGATCTGTTCTTCATCTCCGGCGCTGACGCAATCGCACAGATTTTGGCCTGGAAAGATCTCGACAAGCTTTGGCCACTTGCAACCTTTATTGGCGTCACCAGACCCGGTCACAAACTTCAACTGCCAGAAGTCCCAGAAGCATCGATGTCAATTCTTGAAGTTCCGGCCCTTGCCATCTCTTCCTCAGATGTCAGGGACCGAATTAGCGATGGAAAACCGGTTTGGTACCTGGTTCCAGACGGTGTCGTTCAATACATTGGTAAGCACAAGCTCTACCGAGGTGAAAATTGACCGAGCAACTTACTCGCAGACAGCTCAGGGAGCTAGAGCGCTCTGGGCAGTTGCCTGCGCCAGTTATCGAACTTGAACCTTTGCAAGATATCTTCGAGGCGCCCGAGGCAGTGGCCGAGGTAGTCCAAGAGGTTAGGGACCAGCCAATTGTCTCTTCGCCAGTAGGACTCACCCGACGCGAGCTACGTGAGCTTGAGCGTCAAGGCAAGGCACCTGTAGTTCAGCCGGTGCCAGAGATTTCGAAGCCAGCAACTGACTCTGTCGAGATAACTCTTCCCGATATCGAGGTTGAGGATGAAGAAGTTGCGTCTGCCGAGCTCGAGCAGATTGTGGTTTCAGATTTCAGCGCACTAGATCTGCCCCCGGCTGATTTCACCGGCACCAACTTGCTTGCTGAGCCAAGCACGCAGTCGATTGTTTTGGAGGTAGCCCCGGAAGCTATCGCCCTACCGATTGAAACCGGTGAGATTGCAATCACGGGCTCAATCACAGTTTTGACCGACCCAAACACCGGGTCAATGACCGCAGGTTTGGATGGCATTGATCTTGACAATGCCGATCGCCAGGATTCCGTAACCGGTGTGATTTCTATCGTTGAGCCCATCTCAGCGCTGGACATTATTAATTCTCGAGTAAACGTTGGAGTTGTCCCGAAATCGGTGCTTCGCAAGGGATGGTGGCGTCCCTGGGCTATGGGTGTTGCTGGAGTAATCATGACCGTGGCAGCAATCTTTGCTACCATCACAATCTTGAACGCGCTAGGAGCGTAATACTTGTCCGCAACCAAAGAAACAATTGCACAGCTTCAAATTGCAGCATCCGCAGCGTCCGACAAGTTGGGTGAAGATCTCGTAGCCCTTGACGTCTCAGAGCCTTTTGCTCTAGCCGAGATTTTCCTTATTGCATCTGCCAAGAATGAGCGCCAGGTGCAGGCAATCTCTGACAACGTTGAGGATGAAATGCTAAAGGCTGGGGTCAAGACCCGCTTCCGCGAAGGTAGACAAACCGGCCGCTGGGTTCTGCTTGATTTTGGCGATCTAGTGGTCCACATCATGCACGAACAAGAGCGTGAGTACTACTCTCTCGAGAGGCTCTGGCGAGACTGCCCGGTTGTGCCAATCAAGTAATAGTTGTGTAGACTTATCGGGTTCATGGGCCTGTGGCGCAGCTGGTAGCGCACCTGCATGGCATGCAGGGGGTCAGGGGTTCAAATCCCCTCAGGTCCACCAAAGAATTAGCCCGCTTAGGCGGGCTTTTCTATTTCTACGACCTTTAGTCGGTATAACTTCCAGCAAATTTCCAGATTTCTCGCTTATGCTCTCACAAACATCTTTATGAAAGGATTCAGGTTGGCTATCTCTCACAACCCTATTTTCAACCGAGCAATGCAAACTGGCGAGCTCAGTGCACAGCTAGACCAGCAGCAGGTTGATTCAGAGTTTTCTCGCCTAACCGGCGCCCCAATGACAATTGAGGGCACTGCTGCCAAGGTTTTGGGAATGTTCGCTGTGGTTGCGATTGCAGCCGGCGCAACTTGGATGTTCGACCTAAGAGGTCTATTGCTGCCTGCGATGCTGGTTGGTCTAGGTCTTGGACTCTGGGCAACTTTCGGTAAGAAGGTTCGCCCGGGCGTAATGCTTGCTTATGCGGCAGCCCAGGGTGTTTTCATCGGTGGACTGTCGATGATTTTTGAAGAAATGTTCCCAGGTATTGCGCAGACCGCAGTGCTTGGAACCCTGGCAACCGCAGGGGCAATGTTTGCTGCCTACCGTTTTGGCTGGGTGAAGGTTGATGCTCGCTTTACTCGCATCATGATGTTCTCGCTGATCGGTTATGGCGTATTTGCTTTGGTCAACTTCGGCTTTGCAATGTTTGCCGGGATGAGCGTTTACTCCTCACCATTTGGTTGGCTTATCGCTCTAGTTGGTGTCGGACTTGCCGCCTTCACCCTGAACCTTGACTTCGAGGCTATCCGCGAGGGCGTGGCACAGCGCCTTCCACAGGACATGGAGTGGCGAGCAGCCTTTGGCCTTACCGCAACCCTGATCTGGCTCTACGTTGAGATCCTTCGTTTGCTAGCAATCTTCAACAGCAACGACTAACTAGCTTTTGATTGCCACTGCGACCAAAGCTGTCGCAGATCCCAGGCATTCTCAGCCAGGACCGAGACCCCTCGCACTCCGGTGCGGCGGGTCTTTCCTGATATCAGGAGCAACTTATTTTGAAATAGCACCTGGCTTGCTCTTCGTTGAGCCTCGTCAAAAAAGGTTGCATCGGCACAGCCAGAGCCATCGTCCAGGCTGATAAACACCACGCGCTTACCGCTGCGCATTGGTGGGGATTGAGTCGCGATTCTCACCCCGGCAATTAGCACCTCGGTGTTACTGCGAAGCGAAATAAGTTCGCTGGCCCGCACCACGCCCATCTCATCGAGCATCTGCTGGAACTGTTCGATCTGGTGACCGGAGATCTCCATTCCGGTGATTGATAACTCCTGCTCGATTTGCTCCTGCCTGCTTGGCTTATGACCACCTTTGCCAAGTGGCGCCTCGGCATCAAAATCAAATGCCATCTGGTTCAGATCAAGTTTCGGAGCAGCCTTGGCGCTCAGCTGCCTTATTCGAACCATCAGGTCACCGCGATTACTGTCAGTTTGCGGCGTGATCTTGGCAAGGGTATCGAGTGCACCAATTAGAGCTAGCCGGCTCAGGGTTCGTCTCGAAGGCCTAGCCCTTAGGTAGAAGTCGCCAAGGTTTACAAAGGGCTGTTGGGCCTTGATGCGTTCAAGTTCCGGCTTCGAGATGCCAGCTATGTCGGACAGCGCCATCCTGACGCCGATCTGCTCACCGATTCGCTCAACCCGATATTCATCGGTTGAGTAGTTCACATCTATCGGCAGTAGCTTGACTCCGAGCCTTCTGGCTTCTGCCAGCAGCAAACGTCTGGGATACATTCCTGGGTCGTGGGTGAGTAGACCCGCTATGAACTCGGTGGGGTGGTGAGTCTTGAGCCAAGCTGACTGATAGGTAGGGAGCGCAAAGGCGGCACCGTGAGCCTTGCAGAACCCAAACGAACCAAAGCCTTCGATGATCGACCAAACTCTTTCAATCACCTCTTTGGAGTAGCCCCTGGCGGCAGCAGATTTCTTGAAGTATTCACCAATCTTCACGGACCTTTCCGGCTTGGCTAACTGCCTGCGATGCTCATCGGCGCGAGCTAGCGTGCAGCCGGTCATAACCTGCATGATTCGCATCAACTGCTCGTGGAATACCACCACCCCGTAGCTCTCCTCCAGAATCGGCTTGAGGTCTGGGTGAATGTAATCCGGTTCGCGGAAACCATGCCTGCCATCAAGGTATGGCGAAATCATGTTGCCCTTCATCGGGCCTGGGCGAAACAGTGAAATTTGCAGGGTTAGGTCATTGAATTTGGTCGGCTGATGCTTTCCGGTGAGTTCTCGCTGACCCGGAGATTCGATCTGGAACATGCCCAGGGTGTTGGTTGTCCGAATGGTTTTGTAGACCTCGGGGTCTGCTCTGTCAACCGAATCTAGGTCTACTGCCTTTTCACTAACCCTGGCTATCTCTTGGATTGTGTATGCCATGGCTGATTGCATTCTCACCCCGAGAACATCGAGTTTGAGAAAACCCATTGGATCCATATCGTCTTTATCGAACTGACTCATCGGCAGCCCCACTCCACTTGGTTCGGTCGGAGTCAGATTCAATAGATTGCTGTTTCCTAAAATCACCCCGCACGGGTGCATCGAGATGTGTCTTGGCAGCCTGTCCAAACGCTGGGTGATATCCACCAGCAGATTCAGCTTTCTATCTTCGGTTGATTGTTTGGCAAACTGCTCTAGCTCAGGCTTATTTGCCATTGCCTCGCGAAAACTGCGGGCTGAAAAGCGCCAGATGTTCTTGGCTATCTCATCAATTCGATCCTCTTCGATCCCAAGGGCGAGTCCCGAATCCCTAACCGCTCCGCGTCCTCGATATGTGGATTGCATCGAAAGCAACGTCACTCGGTCGCCACCGTAGCGGCGGAATATGGCTTTGTAGATATCGTGCCTACGGGCCGACTCCACATCGATGTCGATATCCGGCAGGGTAGAGCGCTCGGTAGATAGAAACCTTTCAAAAAGCAAGCCCTCGCTGATTGGATCAACCCCGGAGATTCCAAGCAGGTAGTTGATTAGCGAGCCGGCACCAGAACCTCTAGCTGCAATTCGAATGCTCATGTCCCGAATCATCTGGGCCACATCCGCAACGGTTAGGAAGTAGGTAGCAAATCCCAGTTGGTTCACCGCAATCAGCTCTTTACTCAGGCGGTGTTGAATCTCGGCGAGTTTTGCCGCCGGTGCATTTGGGTAGCGCCAATGAATGGCACTGTGAGTTTTTTGCCAGAGCACCTCAAACGGGTTGCCGGTTATCCCAAGCGCTGACTGTTCAGGGGTCTTAGGTTTTCCCCAACCGCAATCAGACTCAGGTTCCAATCGACAGCGGTCTGCCAGATTCGCGGTGCTTCGCAATAGCTCAATTGAACCCTTTGGGTCTTCGGTTATTTCAAGAGCCAGCCTCACCATCTCGGATTTGGGCTTAAGCCATGCTTGAGCATTTGGTTGCGGTGCAAATAACCCAAGTGGCTCAAGTAATCTCGCCGAATCTAAGACATCCGCGGTTACGGCATCATCCGGCTCCAAGTACCTAACGGCGTTACTCAATATGCTCGGCAATTTACTGGTTCGCGCCAGCTCCAACATTGCCCTGGCGTGCTCAATCGATAGCGCAGCCCCGGGCTGAGTTAGGTGGGTGACCACCTCGATTGCCAATTGACCGGGGGATGAAAGCTCGCCTTGCAGTTCACTAAGGCGCTGTCTTGCCAGTTCGGGATTGACAATCACCGACTCTGAAACGATATTCTCGGCACCTATCAAGATGGTGCAGTGCCTACTTAGCTCGGCCAGCGTCTTTAGATCGATAGCAATATTCTTTTGCTTTCCACGCCCGGTTTGCGCGGCAGAGATGATCCGGCACAGTCCAGCCCAACCCATACCTTTGTCATGGCCGTGAGCCAGGATGGTGACCCTGCCAAAATCCACAACCCTTAGGTTTACTCCGATGATCGGGGAGATGCCGAGCTGAACACAGGCACCTATGTGTTTTATGGCTCCGTAAAGTCCATCTCGATCGGTTACGGCTAGCGCATCAAACCCCATCGCCTTGGCAGCAATAGCCAGACGTTCGGGTCTAGTGACTCCGTAGTGGGCAGAAAATGCAGAAGATACGTTTAGGTGGGTAAAACTCATTGGCTATTGAGTTGGTTCACTTCCCAGCGATCATCTGGTTGTTGGTGGCTGAGCTCGAAGAAAAAGCGAACATCCCCGCTTGCTGCCCACAAGCGCCACATCTCCACCTCTAAAAGAGCAGCTCCAGCCCCTTTGGGGGCCGCAGCAGCATCTTCCCACCACAATCTTCTGGAATACCAGCGGACCGGTCTGGAGGCCACCAGGAACGATTTCCCCTGATAGTTAAAGCCAACTGGAGCACCGTCAAAATCCAGCATCACGCCGGTAATTTCCTCTAGTCGCATTCCCCAAACCTCTCGCAAATCGAACAAATGTTCGAATACTTAGAAGTGTATTGGTGGCACCGACATTTTCAAAATGAGTTAGCTAACTTTGGCAATAAGTTCTGCAGAATTGTTCTGAACCGAACCAACGGCGCTAGAAACAGCGTGGTACTCAAGCGCTGCTGCGACCTCATCAGATTCATCGCTCAGCGCAGCCAACACCTCAGCGGTGGTCTGGTAATCCGGGGCCAGCCAAGCGCTGAGATTCTCCTCGGAGAGCATCACTGGGTTGCGGTTGTGAATCTGGGCCAACTCTGGAGCGGACTCCTTGGTCAAAAGCGATGCGGTCAATACCCACCTGCTTGGGTCATCCGCAGCCTTGGCTGGGTTTCGCCACCACGAATAGATACCGGCGAAGGCCAGCATCCCTTCGCTTGGATAAATGAAGTAGGGAACCTTGCTATCGGCAATCGTGCTCTGCCACTCGAAATAGCCATCGGCTGGGATTGCACAGCGTTTAGAAAGCGCCGACTCTTGGAAACTTGGCTTATCCAGCACAGATTCGATCCTGGCGTTGATCAACGGCGTGGTTGAGACTTCCTTTGCCCAGCTTGGGATAAGTCCCCAGCGGGCGGAGTGCAGCTGCCTGGATGGCATTCCGTCAATCTCACGCTCCACAATCATGGGGATCTGAGTGGTTGGGGGAACGTTGAAACTTCTGAAATCTGAATCGGTTTCTAGTTCGTCGATTTCAAACAGCTCGGTAATCATGTCCGTGGTCTTTGCAATTACAAATCGACCGCACATAACTAATCAGTCCCAGCCTTCGAATCGAATTTTGATATCGAGAATCCTGTCACAACCAATGCGACTCAGCTGATTGGTTGAGCCAAAAGTTCCAGTCGCTTCACGAAAGAACTGGCAAATCTCGGCGGAGCAAGCTGTACACCATCCCAGGCGGTGACATAGCGAATTCCCTGCAGCGAACTAAGGCTCCAAACCTCGCAGTCCAAAAGCTGCTGCGGGGTCACCCGCTCGGTGGCAGTTTCATAGCCGGCTTGATTCGCTAGATCAAAAACCAAGTTTCGAGTAATCGAAGGCAGCCAGTTGGTTGAATCATCTGGTCCGTAAAGCACGTCATCCCGCCACCAAACAATTGAGCTCAGTGCTCCATCGGCGACGTGCCCAGATTCACTGAGTAAAACCGCCTCGTCCGCTCCATTGAGGTTTGCCCGACGTCTGATTTGCTGGCAGATAGAAAGGTCTGGACCTTTGATCCGGAACTGCTTTCTAGGATCTGGCTCGTCACTACTCCAAAGGCTTAGCGATTCGGTTCGCTCCGGTGATTCCCTGAGGCGAAACACCAAACGCTCTCCAGTCGGGAGTTGGTCGCGATATTCCATTCTCGGAAACCAGTCGCCCTCGGTTGGGATCAGAAGTTTTAGAGATTCAAAAAAGGGCTCCAGTTCGCCTTGGGTTTGATCGTCGACTATTGAGGACTGAAATCTTGCGAAGTGTTGATCCAAGGCCCTTACCCGACCATTTCGGACGAGAAAGCTGTCTGCAACGGTTAGGGCTTCACTGAGTGTGGCATCAACGCGACAAAGCTCTTTGTCGCGGTATTGGTAGAAATCGCCAGCTACGCTCATCTGAACTAGATTAGGTGCCTGAAGGAGGTCCAATGCCGCTGTATTGCGAATCTTTGCAATCTTGGACCTCAGCTCAAGATATTTTTTGCTCAGTTTTTGCCCACCAACCAAATGCTTTCTGGCTGGATAGGCAGCATCATCCAACCTCGCCATTCTCGATAATGGGTATCGGGTATCCAAGCCAAGAAATTGAATTAGACGAAAGTTTTGATGATCTAGACCTTCCCTTTTCATTCCGACCAATGTTGGTCGGAGTCATGCACTACTCGGACGCTGAGGAATTTTCTGGCTCGGGGGATTGGCTCAAGGTTGACCGAGCTTTTGTCTACGATCACACCAAAAAGCGTTTGTACTTTATTGGCCGGTTTGAAACCAGAGCCGACTTCGACCAGTGGCACCATGCAGCGCTACTGCGTCTTGCCCTAATCGGCGGCGATTCTGCGAGTTACACCCTTCATAACCAGGCCGCCACAAGTACCGAGCTGGTTTGCGAAGACAGTAAAGACCAGTATCAGCAAAAGATAGAAATTGCCAAGGAGCACATCTCAAAGGGTGATGTTTATCAGCTCTGCCTAACCACCCGTTTGGTTGGTGAATACCTCGGCGATGAGCTGTCCTATTTTCTAAGGCTTCGCAGGCAAAACCCCGCTCCCTACGCATCCTTTATTCGGGTTGGCCGCAAATCTTTCGTCAGCATCTCTCCAGAGCGCTTTTTAGCTATCGACTCACAGACCGCGACCTCGAGTCCGATCAAGGGAACCAGGCCAAGATCCGAGGATAAAGATCTAGATGCACAACTGGCCGCGGAACTCAGTGAGAGCGATAAGGAACGCGCTGAGAACCTGATGATTGTCGATCTAGTGCGCAATGACCTTTCGGTTATCTGCACCCCAGAGTCGATATTGGTAAGCGATCTACTGAAAGTAAAAAGCTATTCGACGGTTCACCAGCTGGTCTCCGATGTCAGCGGGAAACTTCGCGAGGGCGTTAGCACCTCCCAGGCAATCGCTGCGCTTTTCCCTGGCGGCTCTATGACCGGCGCGCCAAAACTTAGGGCAACAGAGATCATCTCTGACCTCGAGGAATCAGAGCGCGCGGCATACTCGGGAGCTCTTGGCTGGGTTGGCGGCAATGGCAACTTGGATTTGGGCATGGTTATCAGGACCGCGGTATTTGAGTCCGGGAAGGTCACAATCGGAATCGGCGGTGGGATAACCTCCGGTTCAGAGCCAGAGGCCGAACACCAGGAGATACAAATCAAGGCTCAAGCACTGGTTAGTGCCCTTTCTGCCGTCGTGCGTTGGTAACCTTCTACCCTAGATGTTTTGAGGTTTTCATTGAGCACTGAGTACAACTTCCACGCCATTCAAGATAAGTGGCTTCCAGTTTGGGATG
>CANESN010000008.1 GCA_947441105.1 Micrococcales bacterium | reverse complement strand
TAAAAGGTCAGTGGCCAGGTAGGTAAGGGTTACTGAGCCATCCGAGTTCACGGTCTTCTCAGCGTGATCCACCTTGGTACCAGCCACAAAGGTGGTTCCAGAAACATCAAATGAGATCCAAGCACCGCTAACACCGCGGGAGCTGTATAGGTCGTAGGCAATGATTGCCTTCAGTCCGTTTGAGCCAGCCAAGGTGACTGTTCCCTGGTTCGCGTTGCTCACGGTTGAGTCGACACTTACCTGACCTTCGCGGCTAAGCATCTTGACGGTGGTGACGCTCAATGCGTTGCGCATTGAAATCTCTGCCTGCTTCTGAGCAGCCGCTTCGGCGGTTGGCGCAGGTCTTGGCTTTGGAGTGATGTTGCTTGCAGGAACGATATTCAACTGAGTGTTTGTAGCCACTGCGAGATCCTGAGTATCGACCACCTCAGCACCTGGACCTGGCTCTTCAGTTGGTAGAACTCCGGTCTCGGTCTCAGCCACAGGGTTTTCAGGTGAGGTGATGGTTGGTTCTGGCAGAGCAACCTGTTCGCTCACAACATCGTTGGAGAGGTTCGGAACCACGCCAATTGCGATTGCTAGAACTAGTAGGAATGCACCGGCGGCCGAGATGTACTTGCCGCTCTCGGCAGCTGCCTTTCGGGCTGCAATGGAAAGAATCTGTGAAACGGTCTTGCCTGCGGTCTCGGCTTCTCCGACCAATGCCTTCTTGAAGGCGGATCGAGCGCGGAACAGTAGCTGACGGAAAGCGTTGTCGGAGAGGTTCATTTGAGCAGCTACAACCTCAGCGCTCTTCTCCTCATACAAAGTTGCAATCAATGCCTCGCGCTGACGAGGTTGCAGTTTGGCAAGCGCCAAGCTCACGATGGCTGCATCGTCTGCCTGCTCAAGCGAGTCGCTCATCTCAGGTAGGTTCGCTGCAAACTCAGGCTGGTCGTCAATTGGGGAGAAGCTAGCTCTGGAGTTGGCTCGAATCACGTCTAGCGATAGAAGTCTGGTCTTCCACTTCAAAAAGCGCAGCACGCCAACCTCAGAGTCCAGCTCCGGAAGTGTCGTCATTAGATATAGGAAGGCATCCTGCACAACCTCTTCAACCTGTGAGCGGTTGGTTAGGAAGCGACGAGCGTGACGCTCAAGGTGTGGGCGGAAGCGAACATAGATGCTCGCGAAGTCTTGCGCGGTCCAGTCTTTTAGGACGGCAGGGGTCAAAGAGTCAGCAAAGTGCTCTTTAAATTCAGGCAGGCCAAACTCCTCGTCAGTCTCTTGATCCAAGAGCTGCTCGAGTGGATCTTCTTGATAAAGATCTTCGTTCGGTTCGTGTGCCATCACCTCCAATATACGCAGGCTGTCAATAGGCGTTACGGTCCCAGCGAGTTTCGGTTTGACAGATAAACTCTGGGCTTGTGAAGGTAACTGTTATTGGTCTTGGATATCTGGGTGCAACACACGCTGTTGCCATGGCAGAACTTGGCCACGAAGTCATTGGCATTGAGCCTGATTCCAAGAAACTTGAATCGCTCGCAGCCGGCATACTGCCATTCCACGAACCAGGCCTAGATGCCGCTTTGCCAAAGGCAATCTCGAGTGGAAAGCTCACATTCCAGTCTGAGCACAATGAGAATTCAGCGAGCGCCGACCTCCACTTCATCTGCGTTGGCACTCCGCAAACCAAAGGCAGCGATGCTGCCGACACCACTTATGTAGTTGCCGCAGCCAAAGAACTTGCGAAATGGATCAAGCCAACCGCTGTGGTTGCGGGCAAGTCAACCGTTCCGGTTGGCACCGCAGCAACGCTCAAGACTGCGATGACTGAGATTGCAGGCTTTGAAGTTCACCTGGCTTGGAACCCGGAGTTCCTAAGGGAGGGCACTGCCCTTGAGGACTCGCTAAAGCCTGACCGCATTGTGGTTGGCACCTGGAGTCAGCACTCGGTCGATGTGCTGCGAGAGGTTTATGCGCCGATCCTTGCAACCGGCACTCCGTTTCTAGAGCTGGATGTCCCAACCGCTGAGTTGGTAAAGGTTGCCGCTAATGCGTTTTTGGCAACCAAGATCAGCTTTATCAACGCCATGGCCGAGGTGGCAGAAGTGTCAGGAGCTGATGCGGTGGCTCTTGCCAGGGCGATTGGTTATGACGAGCGCATTGGAAACAAGTTCCTAAGAACCGGTATTGGCTTTGGTGGCGGTTGCCTTCCGAAGGACATTCGTGGCTTTGTGGCAAGAGCTGAAGAGCTGGGTGTTGGTTCTGCCGTTGACTTCCTAAAAGATGTCGACGCTGTGAATCTGCGTAGGCGTGACAAAGTTGTCGAACTTGCCAAATCAGAACTTGGATCACTAACTGGCAAAGCAGTCACCATGCTTGGCATCTCCTTCAAGCCGGACAGCGATGATCTGAGAGACTCTCCTGCCCTGGAGATCTCTCAGCGGCTAACTGCCCTTGGTGCGAAGGTGACCGTGCACGATCCGGTGTCACTCACCCCGCTTGCCACCCGCTCCCCTGAGCTCTATCGCGAAGAAGATTTACTCAAAGCCGCCACTGGAGCAAACCTGGTGATTTTGGGCACCGAGTGGAAGCATTATCGCGAGATCGACCCGATCGAATTTGGCAAGGTGGTTTCAACCAAAACCATCATCGATGGTCGAAATGTTTTGGATGTACCAAAGTGGCAGGCTGCTGGCTGGCGCGTAATTGCGCTGGGTAGAAACGTCCACAATGGCTAAAGCTCTAAAAAACATCAGCTTCGTGATGCCGGTGCTGAACGAAGAGGCCTACCTAGCCACCGCAGTTGAGTCTGTATTTAGCCAAAGTGTCCCAGGCGAGATGGAATTGGTTGTGGCGCTTGGGCCTTCTAAGGACAAGACCGACGAGGTAGCGCAGAAGCTCAAGCGCAAATACGGTGCCAAGTTGCAATTGGTTCACTCTCCCGGCCTTACCTCCATCTCGCTAAATCTTGCGATCGCAAAGGCTAAGTACGAGGTCGTCCTTCGAGTCGATGCCCACTCCGAGCTCTCCGAAGGGTACGCAGCTCTTGCGGTGAAGGTTTTGAATGAAACTGGCGCAGCAAATGTTGGCGGAATGATGCTTGCCAAGGGCAAGAACGATTTCCAGTCTGCGGTTGCCTACGGCTACAACAACAGAGTTGGACTTGGTGGTGGCTCATTCCATGTTGGTGGTGAGGCGGGTCCCGCCGACACTGTGTATTTGGGCGTCTTTAGAAAAGCTGCCATCGAGCAGGTTGGTGGTTTCTCGGAAGCCTGGGTTCGCGGGCAGGACTGGGAGCTAAACCAAAGACTTCGAAAAGCCGGGCTGATTGTTTGGTTTGACCCAAGACTTCAGGTTGGTTACTACCCGAGAAGCGACTGGGAGTCGCTTGCAAAGCAGTTTTTCAAGACCGGTGTTTGGCGCGGAGCGCTGACCCGAGAAAACCCAGCCGGTTCTTCGGTGCGCTACTGGATTCCGCCGCTACTGGTGCTTGGCACTCTGTTCTGGTTCCCGATTTGGATCTATCTAATAGCAATTGCGATCTTGGCTGGAAGTGCCAAAGAGATCACCGAGCGCCAGAAGCTTTGGCTGATGGTTGTGCTGCCGACCATGCACTACGCCTGGGGCACAGGTTTTTGGTGGGGGCTATTTCGGGGCAATAAAACAACCTAGCTGGTAGATTTTGGGCGTGAGTAACCGCGACGTAGTGATCTGCAGCTTCTATACCCCGGACGAGTATTACGGGGGTCATGCCCGAGAGCTCAGGGAGCAACTCGAATCTTTGGGCATTGGCCACGAGCTTTTAGAAATTCAAAAGCGTCCCGGTGAGGACTGGGCCGATGTCACCCGCCGCAAGATTGGTTTTATCCGCGACATCTGCCACAAGCACCCGGACAAGATGGTGTTCTGGATCGATGTTGACTGCCGCATCACTCACCTGCCGGATTACATCACCAACTCCACCGCTGACTTCATTGGTTTCCAGCGCAGCTTTGGTTCTCCGCTTCAGATCGGTTACCACAACCGCACCAGATTCTGGGAGCCAAGCTTCTGGGGCGTAAACGCCACCGTCCAGGGTCGCAAGATTGTTGACGATGCCTTTGACCTAGAACAGCGTGCAGTTTTGAAGGCGACCGACGACTACTTCCTGGAAGAAGCCTGGCGAGCTAATTCGCGCAAGATCACCTTCCAGATGATTCCTTCAACCGCAATCGTTCGTGACCGCAAGCTCCTAGAGCCTGGCGCTCGCGAGCCATTCTTCGAATTTGGTTCTTCCGGCAACGTGGCAGATTTCAAAGACAAGGTTGTGCAGCACGGCACCGGAGCAAAGCTCTCTCCAAAAAAGAAGCTGCTTAAGCAAGCAAAGAAGTTGGAGAAGGCACTGCCGGATTCCATCAAGAAGCCACTTCGCCGCATCGCAGATTCCACTGGCCTAACCGGCATCCTTACCGCTGGCAGCACCAGAAGCATTGACCCGCAGCGCTCTCGCATGATTGGAGAGATTCTCGGTGGCGGCATCAAGGGCGATGGTGAACTGTATGTAAAGGCCAAGGCCGAGTTCGACAACAAGTACATCGCCTCTTATGGCGAAGAGTCGATCATTCACGCAGCCGAGGCTTTCTTGAGCTACTCCGCAAAAGAGTCTGAGAAGAAGATCAAGCTGGCCTGGTGGTCAAAGCCATTCCCTGGAAACTTTGGTGACTGGCTAAGCCCACTGATTGTCTCGCACTACACCGATGCAGCTCTGACCATTCAGTCACCGGTGAAGCCTGCTGGCAAAAAGCACATCATCGCGCTTGGTTCGATTGGCAGATTTATCAAGTCCAACTCAGTGGTTTTGGGAACCGGTATCTCCACCGATGACATCCAGTTAAACCCGAAGGCTGACTATGTATCGGTCCGTGGACCAATAACCGCTCGCGTGCTAAAGGAATCTGGCGGCCCTACCGTTACCGCCTTTGGTGACCCGGGAATTGCAATCAGCCGAATCATCCCGGTGAACAGAGATAAGACCAACGGTCGCATTGCGTTTGTGCGTCACTTCTCTCACACCTCTATACCTATGCAGCTTCCGGCAAACATGGACGAGCTGTCGGTCCTGATGTCAAAGCCGGAGGCCATCAAAGAATTTGTGGCAGAGCTTGCGAAGTATGACAAGGTGGTCACCAGCGCCATGCACGTGATGATCACCTGCCAGTCATATGGCATTCCATGTGGCTTGGTGACTTTTGCCGGTTACGAAGAAAATGTTCACGGTTCTGGCATCAAATACGAGGACTACGCACTGGGTGCCGGGGTTGAGGTTATGAACCCGCAGGTCATTGGCCTTGACCTGAGAAAAGAAAACCTCGATTCGCTAATAAAGGACATCCGAGTATCCGAGGCGAAGAAGGATGAGGTCGAAGACCACATTCGCCAAGCCCTGCAAAGGTTTGGGAAGAAGTAGCCTTGCGCACGATCTTTACCCAGCTGTTCGCAGCGACCAAGCTCTTGGTTCCGACCAAGCGCCATCGCTGGCAATTGATGCTGCTGGTTCTAATTGCAGCCATGATCCCTGTGACAGAGCTGTTGGTAGCGAAGCTCTTCACAGACTTGGTTATCGCCGGCAACTCCAGACCGATCACCGAGATTATTTTGCAGCTGCTTTTGTTTGCGGTTTTGTTTGTCTCCACCAGAATCGCGAACTACATGCAGAAGACCTACCGCGTGAAGTTCTTCGATAAGGCATTTGGCGCTGACACCAGAGAGAAGAGCTCGACCAAGGAATCTTGGGAGTGGGCAATGGGGCTTGAGCTGGTAAATGCGCTTTCCTTCATAACCCAGATGTTTGTGATTGCCTCGATGCTAATTGTGCTCTCACCAAACTTTGGGCTGCTAAACCTGTTGCTCATCGTCCTAGTGCTGCAGCTAATGGGCGTGATATTCAAGCGTCAGCTCAAGAAGCAGCGCGGGTTCGTAGAGAAAAAGCGTGCCAAGAAGACCGTTACCCCCGCAGAGCGCTTGGGTTCAAGAATTCAGCAGGCCGAGTTTGCAACCCTGATGGCATCTTTTGGTGTCGTGGTGCTGCTTGCAGTTTTGATCTGGTTCAGCCTTGAGGGTTGGGTCTCACTTTCAAATGCCATCGTGCTGTTCCTCGCGCTTCGAATCCAGAACACCACCTTTAGCTCGGTTTCCTCATCGCTAATGCGCTTTGCCAGAGCCAAGGCCAACAGCTTCTAATGAGCCCCAAGCTGACCCTGGGTTATTCGACCCTCGCTGAGCGCGTCGCGACCCTGGTCGAACCCCCAAGCAATCCAGAGTGGGAAACCCTGCTGGTGGTGCAGAACCCAAACCAAATCGATTGGCAAGGTCAAAGGTTCAAAGAGCTATCGACCCGCAAAGACTTCCGCCACCATGAGCTAATTAGCAAAGGCGTTGCAAAGAGCCGCAACAAGGCAATTGATCTAGCTCTTGGTGAGTACCTAATTTTTAGCGATGACGACATCACCTTTGACGCATTTGGGCTTCGCCAGGCAATTGAATACTTAGATTCACATCCCGAGGTCTCACTGCTATTGGGTCAGGCAACAGATGAATCTGGAGCGCTAAGAAAGCGCTACCCGACAACTATCGAAACACTCGGAAGCCTCAACTCCGCAAGGGCCGCCACCTACGAAATGATCATTCGAGTTACTGACATCCGCAAGCTGGGAGTTCGGTTTGATGAGGATTTTGGCGCCGGGGCAAAGAACTACCTCGGTGATGAGTACATCTTTGTGGTTGACCTAATCAAAGCCGGTGGCAAGGCAGTTTTTGCTCCCATTACTTTGGCTCAACACCCAACCGAATCCTCCGGCTCCAGATGGGGCGGAGCTCAGGACCGCAGGGCAAGGGCCATCATCTTTACGAGAGTCTTTGGAGCACTTGCGCCATTTGTGAGATTGCCTTTTGGAATCAGGCGCTTCAGAGAGCTTGGGTCTCTAAAGAACCTGCTGCTTTTTGTATTGGGCCGCTAGAAGTTCTGGGCCACTGAGTTGTGGGCCTAGCCCTAGGTGACTAGTTCGAGTTATCCCCCTAGGCTTGTAACATGTCTAATCCCCGCTTTCAGGTCAGCAAGGCCGTTATTCCAGTAGCAGGTCTGGGAACTCGTTTTTTGCCAGCCACCAAGGCAATGCCAAAAGAGATGCTGCCGATCGTCGACAAGCCAGTCATCCAGTACGTGGTTGAGGAAGCTGTAGAGGCCGGACTAATTGATCTGTTGATGATCACCGGTCGCAACAAGAACGCTCTCGAAAACCACTTCGACCGGGTTGCCGAACTTGAGCAGGTTTTGGCTAAAAAGGGCGACGAGAAAAAGCTTTTCGCGGTTCAGGAGTCCTCTCAACTGGCAGATATTCACTACACCCGCCAGGGTGACCCACGCGGTCTAGGTCACGCGGTCCTGCGAGCAAAATCTCACGTTGGCGAGCACAGCTTTGCGGTGCTTTTGGGAGACGATGTCATTGACAATCGCGACCCGATCCTGCCTCGCATGCTTGAGGTTCACGAACAGACCGGCGATAACGTCATCGCACTTATGGTTGTTCCAAAGGATCAGATTCACCTATACGGTTGTGCATCGGCTGATGCCACAAACCAGTCGGATGTCGTTCAGGTCAACGGCCTGGTTGAAAAGCCAGCTGTCGAGGAAGCTCCATCCAACCTTGCCGTCATTGGACGCTACGTGCTGCGTCCGGAAATCTTCGACATCTTGGAGAAGACTGACCCGGGCCGAGGTGGCGAGATCCAGCTCACCGATGCTCTGCAGTATGCGGCTGCGCACCCAGAAGTTGCGGGCGGAGTTCGCGGTGTGGTCTTCACCGGAAGACGCTACGACACCGGTGACAAGCTCGACTTTATTAAGGCGACTCTAAAAATCGGTATCGATCGCGATGACATTGGCAAGGACCTAAGGTCCTGGCTGAAGGAGTTTGCTACTGATCTTTAGTGCGACGGCACTTTTCTGAGCAGTACTTCACTTCGTCCCAACTCTTTTCCCATTTTTTGCGCCAGACCATTGGCTTTTGGCAGCGCAGGCAGAGTTTTTCTGGAAGGTTTTCCTTTTTCACTCCGCGCACAAACTACTCGGTCTCTTCTACAACCTCAGGCTTGGTGATGGTTAGCTTCGAGCGCGGAAGATCCATCATTTCAACCCAGGTGTTACCAATTGCAAGTTTTACCGGTTCACCGGTAGTTAGGGTGTAGAGAATCGGCTGGTCGTTACCGGCCTTGGTCCAAACAGCCTTTAGGTAAAAGCCGTCGCTAAAGATGTGAGCAACGCCGGTGTTGTCGTTGATCTTTGCCTTAGGAATCGCACCGTACTTGGGATCGATGAAACTGAGGTCGTGCTCAACCTCCATGACGATCACGTTCTTCGCGATTACCTGCTGGCCACCTTCTTGAAGGTGCTCGGTCTTGTCCATCCAGCGCAGCCAAACTGGCTCTGAGGTCGCAGTCCATGGCAGGGCTGCGGTGCCAGGCTTCCAGGTCGAGCGCAGTGAGGTGTACTTCACGTCAATCTCGGTCACCGCTTCGCCTAGTTCAACGGCACTTGGTGAGGCATCAAAGACTAGCGACTGAGTTGGGGCTGGCTGCTCGACGTGGATCGACTGCAATTTCTGAGCGCGGAAGAACAGATTCCACGGAGCGCTTCTAGAAGGCTCTCGGAAGTAGGTGTCATTGCCGTTCTCGGTGTCCTCATCGCTCATCACCAAGCCGGTGTCCCGAGCCGCGTTCTTGAATGGGCTCTGACCACCGGAGTAAACAAATACTCCGCCGTACTGATCGATGATGCTGGCATCTACCGGACGAACCGAACGCACAGGTCCAATGTTTTCCGGCATGCGGGAGTGCCAAACCGGCACCAGCCTGGTCATGCCACCTTCGACGCGGGTCACGTAAACAATGTCGGCATCATTCAGCGAAAGCTGTGGGCGACCGGCGTAGGTGTTGTCGATCTTCGCGGAGACTGCAGGTAGCGCTAGGAACTGATTGGTGCCCTCCAAATACTGCACGCCAGTCAATGGGGCAGTTAGGTAAACCGGCTCCGGAGCCGGTTCCTCGGTTGGGGTTTGGGTGGCACTGGGGATTACTTCAGGGCTTGCCGAGCAGCCGGTTAGCACCAAAGCACTAAGCAAAAATAGGGAGGAGATTTTCATACCGATACGCATTCCCCCAAGTTTACTCAGGCGATTTGGCCCGATTAGGTCATAGCGGCTAGGCGGGTAAACTTAAGCGGTGAATCTAATCAATATTCGTGCCTCTGTTACCGACGATATCGTTGGCTGGTTCGATGTGATTGGTCCGGTGCTTTTTTACGTTGCGGTATTCGGTTTGGTATTCGCAGGGACCGGCTTGTTTATAGGCGCATTCATACCCTTTATCACCGGTGACTCACTGGTATTTGCAGCAGGACTAATTGCTGCCGCTCACACAGACTCGATAAACATTTACGTCATGGCAATTGGTGTCGGCATCGCAGCCTGGCTCGGTGACCAGGTGGGCTACACCCTGGGTCGACACTACGGCAGGCCATACCTCGACAAGCGAAAAGGTAGCTGGCTCAAAAAGGCGATTGTTCGCTCGGAGCAGTTCTACCAAAGCTATGGCTGGTGGTCGGTGGTGGTTGCCCGCTTTATCCCCTGGGCCAGAGTGATCATTCCTGCGCTAGCGGGCATTGGCAAAATGAACTACTACCAATTCTTCTCAGCCAACTTTGTTGGAGCGGTGCTTTGGGGAACCGGCCTTACGGTTGCCGGTTACTTCACCTATTCAATTGAGTGGGTGAGGTCTTTTGTTTACATCATTGCTTTGGTTGTGATTGGCCTAAGCATCATCGCCGGGATTCGAACCTGGCGTCTAAACCGCAACAGCTAGTTTTCAATTACCAGATCGGCCAGCTGCTGAGATTTTTCCTGCTGGTAGAACTCATCTTCCTGGGCTGCCCAAATGTGCCAAAAGTCATTGAACTTTTCGCCATCGCGCTCCAGCCAGCGAGCGTGACGGATCTCTTTTGGTGCTTCGATCCAAACCCGAAAGTCGGCTAGCTCGCTGGAGACACGGGAGATTGCGCCGCAGCCCTCAACAATCAGCGGAGTGCCACCTGAGAACTCGCGCCAGCCGTTACCCGGTTCCTCGGCTCTACCGCGTTCACCTTCTTGCCAATCCCACAGTTGCCAGTGCGCGGGCTTGCCGGCGCTTAGCGGCTGCAGGATCTGCTGGTTTAGGTAGAAGGAACCGAGCTGCAAGCCCTCCCAGCCCGGATAAAGATCATCCATATGGATAAGCCGAGGGGCTTGCTCGAGTTCTTTGAACAGAGTGTTTTTGAGTTCGGCAGCCAGGTGGGATTTACCGCTGGCTGCTCTACCGTCAATCAAAATGATTGGCGCTGGATTTTTATCCACCAGGCTAACTACCTGCTTGGTTATGGCAGCAACCGCCTGGTGGAAATCTTGCATTAGCTCAGTCTAGAGCTGTTCGATAAGCACGTCTGGGTGCCTATCGAAGCGGTAGCCCTGACCCCTGGCGGTGCGAACCACATCTTCGTAACCGGCAATCTTGCCGCGCAACCTACGAACGTGAACATCGATGGTTCGAGCGTTTGGAGTCGCTTCTCCGCAACGGTCTGAGATTCCTGCGATCTCCTGGCGAGATACTGTCCTGCCGGTGTTCTCGATCAAGAATGCAAACAATTCGAATTCTTTGCAGGTCAAATTTGCGTTCTGGCCATCGACAAAGAGGCGACGACGGGTTAGGTCAACCACCAATCCCTTGGCTGCCTTTGCTTCTTCGTGCTTGCCTGACTTGATCGAAGTCGCCTTCGGCTCCTTGAGCGCAATACGGGTGATGTCTAGGTTGCGACCGGTTGCAGCGATTGGCGCGATAGCTAATGTCGCATAGGTTTCGCTTGCCTTTTCTGGCAACAGCTCTGCGATTGTTTCGCGGAGCTTGCTGGCAATCTCGGCAAGCGAGTATCCGGCAGCCTGAGCCTCAGATTCTGAGATTCCGACGTATAGCGCGAAGCCCTTGGCTTCGGTTTCCTGGTTGGTGAGTAGCTGAGTCATTTGTTCTAATCCTTCGTCGATGTGTGTGCGATTTTGAGTGCACGAATCACGTGCGTTTGTTGGGGTGCTGGTGCCGAAGGGGAATCGAAATAGTTTTTTCGATTAGCGGCACGAAAGGCACATACACATCGAGCAGCACATCATTGCGTTGGTAACCAACGCGCTGGAAGAGGCTCGAGTAGACATTGGAAGAATTTTGCATACTTTTGCCGGCTTTGTCAACTTGGGTCAGCTAATTCACCAATCCGAACCAAACACGTCACCGTTGGTTTGCCTTTTGTTCGATTAGCCATCATTTGATGAACTCGTGATTGGAAAGCCTTACCGCTCATACGTTGCAATCGGAGACTCGCTCTCCGAAGGACTTGGTGACTTCACCTTCAAAAACTCTCGCCACCACAACGGCTGGACCGACCGCTTGGCAGGGCTACTGGCTCAAGAGGCCGCCGACTCAGGTTTTGAGTTTCAATACGCAAATCTTGCTCTAAGAGGAGCAAAGCTGCAGAAGATCATTCAGGGTCAGTTGCCGCAAGCGCTTTACCTGCAGCCGGACCTGGTGACCGTGATGGCCGGTTCGAATGACATCATGACCCGCCCGAGCTCACTGCCGCAGCTGCGCGATAGCCTTCGCGACGGGGTCCACCAGCTGCTAGCAGCCGGTTGCGATGTTATGTTGGCGAACACCATCAACCCAATCCACCTGAAGCTTTTCAAGCCGATGAGGCAAAAGGCTGAGCTTTTCTCCACCCTGATCGAGACCGTTGCGGACGAGTTTGAAATTCCGATGCTCGATGTCTTCGGTATTCAAGATTTTGAGAACCTGGCCTACTGGGCTGAGGACATGGTTCACTTCTCCGGTCAGGGCCACATCCGAGTCGCAAATGATGCGGCTGCTCTGCTGGACCTAAATTACCGATACGTAAACCCAGAGCTGACAGCGGTGTCTCGTGGACTGGTGGAGACCGCTAAGTGGGTCACAAGAGACGTACTGCCATTTTTTGACCGCAAGCTCAAGGGTGTGACCTCCGGAGACGGAATGCAGCCTAAGCACAGTGCGCTTAGCCCATACAGCCCAAGGGTAAATCACCCCAACTGGGAAATGACTATCCGTTAGAACGCTTTGATTTAATGCCCTTTGAGATTCGATCTCGCAACAGCTCAACAGGCAAAAGTAGCGACGTGAAGATGATGATCAAGATAACTGTGGTCTCAAGGTTTTCCTTGACGTATGGAATCTGCCCCAACCAGTAACCGGCAAGCATAAAAACGCCAACCCAGACGGTTGCGCCAATCAGGTTTAGCTGGGTGAAGCGCTTGATGTCCATCCGGGAGATACCGGCCAGCATCGGAATCAATGCTCTGAGGATTGGCACGAAGCGAGCCAGCACGACCGCGCGGGTTCCGTATTTCTCAAAGAACTCGTGGGTGCGGGCCAGCACCTTCTCGTTGAGAATGAAGTTGCGGTTCTGCTCAAACAGCGGCGGCCCGATTTTGTAACCGATCCAATAACCGACCTGGGTGCCGATAAAGGCTGCCAGCCAAATCAGGATGAATCCCACCCAGTCCGGAAGCCAGGAGGTGCTGGTGGCAAGGGCCAGGCCAGTCAAAAACAGTAGCGAATCGCCGGGTAAGAACGAGGTGAGGATGAATGCGGTCTCTAAAAAGATGATCAGGGTGACGGCCAAGGCCACGTAGTCGCCAAAGGCGTTAATTATCTGTTGGGCGTCAAGCCAGTTCAATTCGCTCCAGTCTTAGCGCGCCAGAAGCAGTCAGGGCGTCTTGGTAGTACTGCAAGAGTTTAGCGTTGTTGGCGGCCCAGGAACGGCCCTCAACGCTTCTTGCTGCCCCCAAGGCAATCTCCTGACGAAGCCTCTCGCTCGCCAAGAGCTGAGCAACCAAGTTTCGGTATCCGTTTGGCACAAATGGGTCAGCCAGCATGCCGGATTTCTTGTGTTCAATAAGGTGTCTCGGACCACCCATGTTTGGTGCGACCACCGCAAGCCCAGTCGCCTGTGCCTCCTGGATGGTCTGGCCGAAGGTCTCCTCGGTTCCAAAGTGAACAAAGATGTCCATCGCAGCGTAGGTCCTTGCCAATTCCAAACCGCTTAGCGCTCCGGTGAATAGCACCGGCTTGCCCCTAAACAGTTCTTCCAGCTTCGCACG
Source organism: Micrococcales bacterium (assembly GCA_947441105.1). Taxonomy (GTDB): domain Bacteria; phylum Actinomycetota; class Actinomycetes; order Actinomycetales; family Microbacteriaceae; genus Aquiluna. The sequence continues at coordinate 1,742 of CANESN010000008.1, read as the reverse complement.
CTCGGGACCATCGCCCACGATAACAAAACTGGTGTTTGGCAGATCCATCAGTTCAATCATGCGATTGACCTGCTTCTCAGCGGCCAACCTCCCCACAAAGCCAATTACCCTGTGGTGAGGTGGTGCGATGCGAGACCTAATCATCTGGGTCTCGGCATCGCCCACATTTTTAGGGCTGAATAGGTCTAGGTCGACCCCACGCCCCCAAACTTCTACCTTGCCGCCACCGATCTGACGCAGGTACTCGGCGGTCTCCTTGGTTGGTGCCAAATTCAAAGTCGCGCCAAAATGAATGCCACCGACGATTTTCTCCAGAATTGGCTTTGCAAAAGCTAGGTTGTAGCGCTCTAGGTAACCTGCAACATCGGTTTGATAGATCGCGACCGTTGGCACATTGTTCCTCTGCCCCCAGGCAATAGCCTGAGCGCCGATCATAAATGGGGCGGCGACGTGAATCACATCTGGAGCAAAATCCTCAAGCAGCTTCGAGATTCCAGGTCCTGGCATCGCAACCGGGAACTGCAGCACCGAGATGGCGGCTGTGGTGTGAACGTCAAAACCTAGGTGCTTAGGAGATTGCGAGGAAGGAGCGATGACCATCGCTTCAATTTCGTTTTGCTTCAGAGTCTCTAGAACTCTCACAACGGAGTTGGTGACGCCATTAATCTGAGGCAAAAATGACTCGGTGACAATGGCGACGCGCTTCAGCATGGGGCGAAAATAACGCCCCCAGCTTTCAGCTAGCTGTTCACAAGGTGAATGTCAATTGAACGGCTAGTTACCAAACTTGGCATCGATCTGAGAAATCAGATCTTCCACCATGCCGCGGATCTCATCGCGAATTGGTCGCACAAAGTCGACACCTTGACCGGCTGGGTCTGCAAGCTTCCAGTCCAGGTAGGTCTTGCCTGGGTAGAACGGGCACTTGTCGCCGCAACCCATGGTGATCACGTAGTCAGAGGCCAAAACAGCTTCGTCGGTAAGGATCTTTGGGGTGTTGCCCGAGATGTCGATGCCTTCTTCAAGCATTGCCTCAACCACCGCAGGGTTCACGGTGTCGGCAGGCGCAGTGCCAGAGGAGCGAACCTCAACTCGGTCTCCGGCTAGGTGCTGCAGGTAGGAGGCAGCCATCTGGCTGCGACCTGCGTTGTGGACGCAAACGAACATTACTGAGGCAATTGGAGTGGACATGTTTCTACCCTTCGGTCTTTGATTTGAAAAGTGTTGCTGCACCAAGAGCAAGTAGCGCTCCAAGCACTTGAGTAACTATGAAGATTGGAACTGACTCCCAAGCAATTGAGCTTCCGGCGTCAGAGAAGCCACGACCGATGGTCACCGCTGGGTTAGCGAAAGAGGTTGATGAGGTAAAAAAGTAACCGGCCAAGATCCAAAGCGGGACCGCAACCGGAACCAGGTTGTTCTTGCCCTGTTGGATCAGCCGAAGAATTACCAGCAATAGGCCAAAGCTTGCAACTACCTCTGCGACATGGATACCCAGGCCTGATCTGATGTTCTGGCTTTGAGTGAACACCGCCTCGCCAAACATCAGATTCGCGAGCAGTGCTCCGGAAATTGCCCCGGCAATTTGAGCGACCACATAGCCTGCGGCATCAGCGCTTGCGATTTCCTTGCGAAGCCAGAAAACCATCGTCACCACCGGGTTGAAATGCGACCCAGAGACTGAGGCAAAAAGAGAGATAAGCACGAAAAGCACACTTGCGGTTGCAAGTGCATTCATCACT
>CANESN010000007.1 GCA_947441105.1 Micrococcales bacterium | reverse complement strand
ATCACCCAAAGCCCCGATCACTGGATCGTTAGAGGCTTCTGGCAACATGTCAACTTTTGTCCAAGCAAATTCGCCAGTCTCGGCTTTATAGACTCGACCTCCGGCAGCCGAGGCGAGCAGCTGCGAACCAAAGCAAAGTCCAAGCAGTGGAGTCTCGGAGACTAGCGCCCATTGCATAATCTTGCGCTCATGGCTCATCCAAGGATGTTTCTCTTCCTCGAGAACACCCGCGTGAGCACCGAGTGAAATGACTCCCGAATACTGCTCAAGCTTTTCTAAGTCTGGGCGGCCGACACTGTCATTTTGCACATCCCAGGTGTCCATGAGAATTCCGGCCTCAGCGATTGGGTTAGCCATCTCATTGAGATGGTCATCGATGTCGTGCACAACAACAAGAATCTTCGGCATGCTTTTCATTGGGCCCCAAACGTTTGTTCCCACAAAGATACTATCCCCAGGCTCAAGTTGGTTTCTTGGGCTAGAAATTTCTCGAGGCTAGTCAGAACTTTTGCGCCATTTGCGGATCGCCATCCGCAGCAAACCGACAACAACGAGCACAAAGCCCACTGGCAACGTGAAAAACATGAACCAGATGTATCCACCGGTGCCGTTACCCTCATCCCACATCGAGACACCTTGGATGAGGGATGTCACAAATGCCACAGCTAGTGGCGAGAAAGCAAAAATTAACCCCACACGCGCAAACGGGAATGGTTTCAAGAGAATCGATCTCGAATTTGCAACTACTGTTTGTGCTCCGGGGAGACATTCGCAAATCGACCCAGTCGAGCCACTGCAGAGTTGAGAGACCCTACCGGGTTCACCATAGTGAATAGGAAGAGTCCGTAGAGGGCGAGCGCAGCCCAGGGCGCGAAGAGCGCTGTGGTCAAGGCAATCGCTCCAAAGACGGTCTTGATCACACTGTAGACCGAACCCATTCGCAGTAATTCCTCACCCGTGAATGGTGAGTCGCTTGTCACGGTTAGAGGTCGTTTTTTCATTGCGACCAAGAACAGCAATGCAATCGGTCCTTCAATAAAAATCAAAAGGCCAAAGTAAAACACGGCCCAAGCCATGTTGGGGGTATTGATGCTCTCGCCCAGTAGCGCAGCTCCTGCTGGGACCAGCGCCGCAACCATGAATCCAAGCCCGTGCTGCCAGACCATTAGCGCATGCGGCTTACCGGCGAATTGCGAGTACACGTGGTACTGATACCAAACCGCGAAGAGCACAAAAAAGCCCAAAACAAAAGCTAGCAAAATCGGCCATTCGTGCAGCAGGGCACTATTCAAATCAGGCTCTTCCGCAATGTGCATAACTGCACCGACAACATCTAGGCCCAAGAGCGTCAGGGCTATGGCGTAAATACCGTCACCCAAAGCATCAATGCGAGAGTGTTCGATGTCAGGAAACTTCTTTGCCATAACGACTCCTAATTTTGAAAAAATACTAGCAGGGCATCGAGGGCCCTAAGCGGCGCTTGACAGTTGGCACAGAGCAGGTGATCGCCACTGGATTACGGTTCCTGAAATCTCAAATCTCAGCATTAGCGAAACAGTGCTGGGACCATGCATGCGACCAGCAAGATACCTGCGGTCCAGTTGAAGATTTTGCACCGGATGCGAGTAGGTAGGTGTTGTTCGGCCTGGAGCGATTGCGGTCACAAATCCGAAGGTTGCAACTGCAACCAAAAGCTCTACTGGCACCTCGTCATTCTCCCTCTATTTGGGCAATAGGCTAAAACGACTTGAAAGGTAGGACATGTCCAAGGCTCTAGTGATTGTTGATGTCCAGGTAAGCCTGTTTCTCGGTCCTTGGCCTGTGCCGGGGGCGGCGGACTTACTGCAGCGCATCGGGGACCGCCTGCTGAAAGCACGGCTTGAGAATGAGCAGGTTATCCACGTTCAAAACGATGGCCCGGATGACGAAATGGATGCTCCAGGGGAACCTTGGTGGGAACTGGTGCTGCATCCAAAGGACAACGAGCTAGTGGTTCGTAAGACCACCCAAAATGTTTTTGAGTCCAATCCAGAACTCGCCTCAGAACTCAGGGCCAAGGGGATCACCGAGCTGGAATTTGCAGGTGTCCAGTCCGATATGTGTCTTGGCGCATCCGCACGCGCTGCACACGAACTCGGTTTCAAGATTTCGGTCCACAGAAACATGCACGCCACCTACGACGGTGGCTACCCTGGTTCTGAAGACCCAACCCCTGCTTCTGAGATTTCTGATCGAATCCAGCTGGAACTTGAAGCGCTCAAATGAACAATTTCGTAGCTTTAGAGCCCAAGCAGATTCCCGCCTATCTAGAGGCGATTGAATCTGCCGGCGCGAAGGTTGTTCCGATTGGTCCAGAGGTCAGAGCACTGGTCTGGACTGACTATGCAAATCCTCAGGGCTTAGCCGATACCTTGAAGTCAAACCCGCAGCTTGAGTGGGTGCAGCTGCCATTTGCCGGTGTCGATGCTTTCAGGAAAATCATCCAGTTAGATCCGATTTTTACCTCCGCCAAGCGCTCTTACTCTGAGCCAGTTGCCGAGCACGCGTTGATGCTTTGCTTAGCACTCGGGCGAGTTCTTCCCGAACGGATTCGCGCTAAGAGCTGGGGAAAGAAGTACGCCGATTCACTCTTTGATGCCGAGGTTCTGCTGATCGGTGGAGGTGGAATCTCTGAGCAACTAGTCGAGTTTCTGATTCCTTTCAGATCCAAAGTCACTGTCATTAGAAAGCGTCCTGAAGAGCCATTTACGAAAGGCTTTACCGGGAAGGTTGTGGGCTTTGACAGCCTGGATGAAGAGCTCCCAAAGGCGCAGTTTGTGGTTCTGGCTTGCGCGCTTACGGATGAAACACGATTCCTGTTTAACCGAGAGCGTTTTGCCTCGATGCGAAGTGATTCCTACCTGGTGAACATCGCCAGGGGAGAGGTTGTTGATCAGGAAGCGTTGCTCGAGGCTTTGGCTTCTGGGCAGATTGCTGGTGCGGCAACCGATGTTACCTACCCAGAACCACTGCCTGAAGGTCACCCGATGTGGAATGAACCAAGACTTATCATCACCCCTCACACGGCAGATACTTTGCCTCAAGTGACCAGGCTGTTCTCGGAGCGCCTGAGAGTTAATGTGAGTGCTTGGTTGACAGGAGGTCAGTTGACCGGCGTTGTGGACAAAGTGCTGGGCTACTAGTGGATTTTGGAACCTGGGCCCTTTACGCAGCCGCTGCGGTTGGGTTGTCATTGACTCCAGGTCCTAACGGCTTACTAGCCCTAACCCATGGGGCGCTATACGGAACCAAGAAAACCCTGGCCACCATCTTTGGCGGGCTACTCGGTTTTGCGGTGGTTATCGGCATGAGCATGTTTGGTATTGGTGCTCTACTGCAGGCGTCTGCTGAACTCCTGACAGTACTGAAGTGGGTAGGAGGTGCATACCTGGTCTGGCTTGGTATTCAAGTCTGGAGATCTGAACCAATCGGGATTGCCGATACGGCCAGCCGAACCAGCCTGGGTTCATCGAAGCTATTCAGCCAGGGCTTTTTATCGGCAGTCACGAACCCAAAGGGAATCTTGTTTTTCGTGGCATTTCTGCCGCAGTTCATCGATCCAAACGCATCGCTTTTCTTGCAGTTCGTGATTATGGCCGCAACCTTTGTGTTCGTCGAGTTTTGGTATGAACTGATGGTTGCAACCTTGGCGGATCGAATTCAGCCGCGGCTAAAAAAGGTGGGCAAAAACTTCAACCGATTCTTCGGCTCAGTGTTTATGGCAATCGGAGTATTGCTACCGCTTCGTTAGAAGCCGATCTGCTTTCTCAGCATCTCGATGTGTCCCTTGGCCTTCACGTTGTAGAAGACGTTTGAGAGCACACCCTTCTCATCAACCACGAAGGTTGAGCGAATGGTGCCCATGTAGGTCTTGCCATACATGCTCTTTTCGCCGTATGCGCCATAGGCATTCTGAACCGCGTTGTCTGGGTCACTCAAAAGCTCAAAGTTCAGACCTTCTTTGTCCTTGAACTTCTTTAGCTTCCCTGGCTCATCAGGTGAGATGCCCAACACGGTGTAGCCGGCGGACTTGAGGGAGTTGATGTTATCTCTAATCTCGCAAGCCTGAGTGGTGCAACCCGGAGTGGAGGCGGCAGGGTAGAAGTAAACAACTACCTTCTGACCCAAGGTCGAAGCCAAAGAAATCTCTTGGCCGTCCTGGTTCTTTAGTGTGAACTGCGGTGCCTTGGCACCAATCTCTAGTGTTGAAGTCATGAGGAAAATAACTTTCTAAGCCCCGATACAATTCCCACATGTTCGCATCAGTTGCCGGCTTCTTCACCGGCCTTTCCCTGATCATCGCCATCGGTGCTCAAAATGCCTATGTGCTAAGGCTCGGATTGATGCGTCACCATGTGTTTGCAGTGGTGCTTTTTTGCGCGGTCTCAGATGCAGTTTTGATCATTGCGGGAGTTGCTGGCTTAGGTGCTTTAATCCAACAACTTCCCTTACTTCTTGAAATCTTCCGTTACGCAGGAGCTGCCTACCTTATTTGGTTCGGTATCGGAGCGGTCCGCAGAGCAATCAACCCGAAGACCCTTGAGGCGCAGGGTGAAGCGCTACCGCTAATCAAAACCTTGGGCACCATGGCGGCCCTAACCTGGCTAAACCCCCACGTTTATCTGGACACCGTGATTCTTCTAGGCTCGATTGGAAATCAATTCGTGCCCAATCAGTGGTGGTTTGCCCTCGGTGGGGCTGCTGCCAGTTTTGTTTGGTTCTTTTCGTTGGGTTACGGGGCAAAGCTCTTGTCCCGTTTCATGTCCTCGGTTCGGTTCTGGCAGGTGCTGGATATGGCAATCGCTGTGGTTATGTTCACCATCGCGGGAACACTACTTTTTAGTTCGTTGTAACTAGCAAACTCATATTTGATAAATCGGGCATAATCAAAGCGTGAACCCAGACAGTTTTGGCAATTTTGCGAATCGCACCAGTTCAAAGTGGCGCAGGTTCCCTGAAGATGTTCTTCCAATGCACGTTGCAGAGATGGACTTTGATGTCGCGCCTGCCATTCGCGATCGTATCAAGGACCTTGCGGACCGCTCTGACCTTGGTTACACGGGCCCAGTTCCAGAGGTTGCAAAGGCATTCGAGGCATTTGCACGAGACCGCTGGGGTTGGCAGCTTGCCCCTGAGCAGCTAAAGCTTGCTACCGATGTTGGAGTCGCAGCAGTTGAGATTTTGCGAGTCTTGACCAAGCCTGGCGATAAGGTTTTGCTGAACAGCCCGGTCTACTCAAGTTTCTACCACTGGATCGAAGAGGTTCACGCCGAGGTGGCGGATGTTCCACTGGTGCTCAAAGGTGATGATTGGGTTTTAGACATCGCAGGCATCGAGAGCGCATTCAAAGACGGCGTCAAGGTTTACCTGCTTTGCTCGCCGCAAAACCCGGTGGGCCGTGTCCACACCGCCAAGGAACTTACCGAGATTGCCGAATTGGCAGACAGGTACGGCGTAACCGTGGTCAGCGACGAGATTCACGCGCCACTTAGCTGGGTGCCGTTTACCCCGTACCTTGCGTTGGGGCCTGCTGCCCAGCGCACCGGCGTGACCATTAGCTCGAGTTCAAAGGCTTGGAATGTTGCGGGCCTAAAGGCCGCCTTTTATATCACGCAAGGTCCTGAAGTTCAGGCCAGACTTAGGGCAATCCCAGAGGCTTTGCACTGGCGCACCTCGCTGATTGGTGCCTTTGCAATGGAGAGTGCCTACTCGGACTCTGTGCAGTGGCTTGATGATGTTGTTGTTCAGATTCAGGAGAACCTTGCCTTCTTCCAGCACGAGGTTGCCCAAAAGCTACCAAAGGCAAAGCTTTTCAATATGGAGAGCACCTATTTGGTGTGGGTCGATCTCGCCGGTTACAAAGTAGATAAAGTCCAGCATGTTCTTTTGCAACAGGCCAAGGTGGCGGTGGTGCCGGGCAACGATCATGCCCCTGAACATCAATACTCGAACTTCATTCGATTCAACATCGCAACCTCAAAAGCCAGAATCAGTGAGGCCATCTCGCGAATCTCAAAGGTTTTCGAGGGTTAATCTTGTCTCGTGTTTGATCAGGTAAATCAGTTAGCCCAGCAGCTGTTTCAGCAGCATGGGCTGGTCAACTATTCGTTTGGGTTCGATAGGGCTATTCGCCGAGCCGGGCTGTGTAACTACTCTCAAAAGCGCATCACCATCTCAAGACACCTAGTTGAAGCTGGAGATATGCATGTGGTGGAGCAGGTTTTGCTTCATGAGATTGCCCACGCCCTAACCGGACAGGCAGCTGGTCACGGCAAGATCTGGAAGGCGAAGGCTAGTGAGCTGGGTTACCTTCACCAAAGAATCGATGGCACACCACTTGCCAAGCAGGTCGCGAAGTACAAAGGGGTTTGCCCTGGTGGCCACGAGCACTTTCGCTCACGTCAACCATCGAGAATGCTCAGCTGCAAACTCTGCGCCCCGCGTTTTTCTCGCCGCTATCTAATTAGCTGGAGCGAAAACTAAGCGCTCGGTCCGATCAGCAGCGAGCAGATAACTGCACCTGCAAAAAAGTTCAGCCAGATAAACACTTTCCAACCGCGGTTGGCTCGCTCACAATTCTGATCGGTGATGTTTAGCTCTCTCCCAACCACAAACAGGTAGGGGATTGCGGCCAAGGCTGCAAAGGCAAAGCGATCCGGCAGGCTCAGGGCCAGAACTCCGGCCACAATGTAAAAACCAAAGGCGATTCGGGTGGTAAGCCTTGCTCCGAGTGCGGTTGCTATCGAGGCAATATTCGCCTCGCGATCTGCTCTGACATCCTGCACAGCTCCGAAGGCGTGAGAGGCCATGCCCCAAATCAAAAAGGCAGCAATTCCAGTCACCAGAGCACCGGTGATCTCAACCTCTGCCATCGCAAGGCCAACAAGTAACGGCCCGACAAAGTGCCAGCTGCTGGTCAGCGAATCCAAGAATGGAATCTCTTTGAACCTAAGGCCCTTGACGCTGTATGCCACCACTGCAAATAGCGTCAGCCACAACCAGAAGGTTGAGTTTGGGTTTACAAGGGAGAGCACTATCGCAAAGGGAATCGCAATTCCAAAAGCCCAGAACAGCGTTAGTCGGTGGTATTTGGGATCTAGCAGTGCTCCTTCGATGCCACCTTTTCTGGGGTTTCGAAGATCACTCTCGTAGTCAAAAACATCATTTACGCCATACATCAAAAAGTTGTAGGGGACTAAAAAGAAAAAACATCCCAGCCAGAAGATCGAATCGATCGCTCCGGTTGAGAAAAAGTAAGCAGCGCCAAATGGGAAAGCGGTATTTACCCAGGAGATTGGCCTGGATGCCACAAACAGTTTGGCTACAGCGCTCACTTCTTCCTTCCCAATAGTTCCCAGGTGAGTGGAATCAAAACCAATCCAACAAGTGTGTAGGAGAAGTCCTCAATCGGTGCAACTCCTAGTTTTACACCCGAAATCAGAGCTTCGTCATAGCCAACTATGCCAAACAGGATGATTAAGTTATCAAACACCAATGTCATTACGAGCGTGAGAATGGCCGCCAGTCCAAAGGCTCTCAGATTGAGGCGCTTTCTAAATAGCAGCGCTAGAACACCGAAGAACAAAACCGGTGGGAGCGCAATCGCGAGGTAGCTCAACTCTTGCGCCATTTAGCAAACCCTAGGTAGGCGATCAGAATCGTGTAGCTCAAAAGCGTTAGGAAAAATACCTCTTCGATAGGAAGTTCCGGGGCAATGGTTATGCCGGTGAGGTAAGGACCTTCACCTCGGAAAAAGATGCCTTGGGAAATGCCAACCAGGTCCCAAATCAAAAACACGGTCACAGCCACAGCGATAGTTATTGCTGATCTAACGGGCTGCGCAAACAGCGCTAGCTTGTGCTTGAAATCAATTAGCCCCATTCCCAATAGGGAAACGGTTAGGGCCGCAAGATAAAGAATCAAGCCAACCCTTTCCAGACCTTGACTGGCTTTAGCTCGCCCTTGATAGGGCCCGCGCTTCTGTCATCGGTTAGGTGCTTGTAGACCAGCTCGGCACCAATTAGGCACATCGGTAAGCCGATGCCTGGAATGGTGTTGTGGCCAACGTAGAAAAGGTTCTTGAGCTTCTTGGAGTAGTTCTTAGGTCTGAAGAAAGCGCTTTGGCGCAGGGTGTGGGCCATGCCAAGTGCGGTGCCGTTCCAGGCGTTTAGCTCGTTCTGGAAATCACGCGGTCCCATGGTCTTTCGAACCACGATGCGCTCTTTGAGATCTGGAATATCACACCAGGTTGAAATCTGGTCAATCACTTTGTCAGCAGCCTGCTCAAAGCTTTCGTCTCCTGAACCACCAATGCCGACATCCGCTGCGGCTGGAACCAAAACGAAGATGTTCTCCATGCCCTCAGGCGCGACGCTCGAGTCAGTCTTGGAGGGGTTGCAGATGTACAAGCTGGCTGGGTTCGGAACCTCTGATTTACCATCAGCCTTGCGGAAGACCTTGGCGAAGTTCTTGCCCCAGTCCTCGGTGTACAACAGGGTGTGGTGATTGAGCTGATCGATCTTGCCCTTGACCCCTAGGTACATCAACAGTGCCGAAGGTCCAGCAACGCGCTTGTCCCACCAGGACTGCGGGAATGACTGATCTTTGCGCTCTAGCAACTTGGTCTCTACAAAGTGCAGGTCGGCGCTCGCAACCACTACATCGGCGCGGTATTCGGCTGCTCCAACCTGAACTCCGACGGCCTTGCCATTTTCGGTAAGGATCTTGGTCACTGGAGACGAGGTGTGAATTTCAGCGCCGTGCGCTCTGGCAAGTCCAGCAATCGATTCAATCAGGGTGTAGAAACCACCCTGCGGGTAAAAGACGCCCTGATTCATATCCACATGGGTCATCAGGTGATACATGCTCGGGGTGTTGTAAGGGGATGCACCTAAGAACACCGCGGGGAAGTTCAGCATTTTCTTGAGGCGGTCGTCTTTGACAAACTGACCAGAGAAGTCATACAGCGAGGTGGTCAAAAGCTTTATGAACTTGCCAAGCTTCGCAAGCACCTCTGGGTGCAGGAAGGACCTTAGGTCTTTGAAGTTGGTGTACAAGAAGTGCTTGATGGATAACTCATAAGCCTCTTGAGCGCTGTCTAGGTACTTCTGGAGCTGCTCACCGCTACCGGCTTCAATCGACTCAAACATCGCCTTGATCTCTGGAAGCTTCTCGCTCATGACCAAACGGTCGCCCAAGCCTTCATTGCGAGTCTGGTAGGCGGGGCTCAGTCGAACTAGATCCAACTCTTTGTTGGCGGTAGTGCCCATCAGGTTGTAAAACTGTTCGAAGGCATCCGGCATTAGGTACCAGCTCGGACCCATATCGAATCTAAAGCCATCTTTTTCCCAAAGGTAAGCGCGACCGCCAAGACCTTCTCGACCCTCGAAAAGCTTTACCTGCATGCCGGCCTTAGCCAACAGCGCTGCGGTCGAAAGCCCTGCAATGCCACCGCCAATTACGATTGCGGTTTTTTGGCTCATGGCTTTGCTCCTAAGAATGATTTGATAACCAGCGACAACTTCTTGAAGTTGCCAACGCTGATACGTGTCTCAATCAACTTGGTGGCTTCGGTATTTCCAATTTTGTGGTTTAGCTCAGTGAATAAAAGCTGCGCTGCGGTAACAGCTGCCCTGGCGGATTTTGGAAGTAGTGGCAGTGACTGAGCACTTACCTTGAGATCCTGGTTGATATCCGCCACCAGGCGGGCCTTGGTTTGCTCGTCAAAGTTTGAGACGTTGACGTTTGGGAAGTAGCTGCGACCAAGTCTCTTGAAATCTGCACTTAGGTCTCTAAGAAAGTTCACCTTTTGAAATGCGGAACCAAGTGCTCTAGCGCCCTTGACCAGGGTAATTTTCTCTTCTTTGGAGTAGGAGCCTCCGTGCACAAACGCTGCAAGGCACATCAGGCCAACTACCTCGGCGGAGCCATAAACGTAGGTGTCAAAAGTCTCCTGGGTGTGTTCGGTCTCCGTTAGGTCCTGGCGCATGGAGTAGAAAAATGGCTCCACGATGTCTTTGCTGATGCCAACCTCGCGGGCGGTCACGGCAAAGGCATGAATGATCAGATTCGTGCTAAATCCAAGTCGCATGGCGCGATAGGTTTCCTGCTCAAATGCATTGAGCTCTGTTTCCGGATCTATTTCTGGTGCGCTCAGTGCGGCATCGGCGGCAGAGCCGTCAACAATCTCATCTGCGACGCGTACCAGGGCGTAAATGTTTTCGACGTGGTGCCTGATGTCTTTGGATAAAAGTCTGGTTGCCATACCGAACGAGGTCGAGTAACTGTAAATGACCTCTTTACTAGCGCGATGAGCTGCCAGCGAGTAGAGGGTCAGCCCGGTCGGGACCTTTGTCGTATCTTGGCTTTCCACCCTTCTAGGCTACTAGCACTTATAGGTAGGATTGAACAATGCCTAGCTCGATGAAACCCCGCTCCTTTGCTGTTACCGATGGCCTAGAGAGAGCCGCTGCTCGCGGCATGCTCCGTGCGGTCGGAATGGGCGATGAAGACTGGGAGAAGCCACAGATCGGTGTTGCCTCGTCTTGGAACGAAGTCACTCCCTGCAACCTTTCGCTTGATCGATTAGCAGATGCCGCCAAGATGGGTGTGCACGCAGCCAAGGGTTACCCGCTGGAATTTGGCACCATCTCGGTTTCCGACGGAATTTCCATGGGCCACGAGGGCATGCACTTTTCGCTGGTTTCTCGCGAGGTGATTGCAGACTCGGTTGAGACCGTGATGCAGGCAGAACGTCTAGATGGATCTGTTCTATTGGCCGGTTGCGACAAGTCACTACCGGGCATGATGATGGCTGCTGCTCGTTTGGATTTGGCTTCAGTATTTCTATACGCAGGTTCGATTGCTCCGGGTTGGGTAAAGCTTTCTGACGGCACCGAGAAGCAGGTCACCATCATTGACGCCTTCGAGGCGGTTGGTGCTTGCAAGGCCGGCAAGATGAGCCTTGAGGATGTTGACCGCATTGAGCGAGCAATTTGCCCAGGCGAAGGCGCTTGTGGCGGTATGTACACCGCAAACACCATGGCCTCAATCGGTGAGGCGTTGGGACTCAGCCTTCCTGGTTCTGCATCCCCGCCATCTGCTGACCGTCGTCGCGATGCTTGGGCACACCGCTCGGGTGAAGCAGTTGTGAACCTAATTGCAAAGGGCATCACCGCTCGCATGATTTTGACCAAGAAGGCTTTCGAGAATGCAATTGCGGTTCTTATGGCTTTTGGTGGTTCCACCAACGCTGTACTACACCTACTTGCAATTGCTCGCGAGGCCGAGGTGGACCTTCAGCTTTCGGACTTCAACCGCATCGCTGACAAGGTTCCACACCTTGGAGATCTCAAGCCTTTTGGTCAGTACGTAATGAACGACGTGGACCGCGTTGGCGGAGTACCGGTAGTAATGAAGGCGCTTTTGGACGCAGGACTAATTCACGGTGACTGCCTAACCGTTACCGGCAAGACCGTTGCCGAGAACCTTGCGGATATCAATCCACCTGACCCAGACGGCAAGATCATTCGCGCCATGGACAATCCGATTCACAAAGACGGCGGCATTGCGATTCTGCACGGCAGCATCGCACCAGATGGCGCAGTTGTGAAGACCGCCGGCTTCGACCTTGCCTTCTTTGAAGGCCCAGCTCGCGTATTTGAGCGTGAGGGTGCGGCCATGGAGGCACTATCTCGCGGTGAGATCACCTCTGGTGACGTAGTGGTTATTCGCTACGAGGGCCCTAAGGGTGGTCCTGGTATGCGCGAGATGCTTGCCATTACCGGTGCGATTAAGGGTGCCGGTTTAGGTAAAGATGTCCTACTATTGACGGACGGACGATTCTCGGGCGGCACAACCGGCCTATGTATCGGACACATTGCACCAGAGGCCACCGACGGTGGACCTATTTCCCTGGTGCGTGATGGAGACCTGATTCGGGTTGACATCAAAGCTCGTTCGCTTGACTTACTGGTCGACGATGAAGAGTTGGCTCGCCGCAAGACTGATTGGCAGCCGCTGCCACCGCGTTACACCCGCGGTGTTCTCGCTAAGTACTCCAAGCTCGTGCACTCCGCCGCAGAAGGCGCTTACTGCGGTTAGTTGCACACCACGAACGAAGAAGGTCCAATGTCTAAGGAAATGCTCACCGGAGCACAGGCAATCATCCGCTCTCTGGAGATGTTGGGTGTTGACACTATCTTCGGCCTGCCAGGTGGTGCAATTCTGCCAACCTATGACCCATTGATGGACAGCAAAAAGATTCGTCATATTTTGGTGCGCCACGAGCAGGGTGCCGGTCACGCTGCAGAGGGCTACGCAGCTGCCAGCGGCAAACTCGGTGTCTGCATCGCGACCAGTGGACCTGGAGCCACCAACCTGGTCACCCCGATCATGGACGCCATGATGGACTCCGTTCCACTTCTTGCAATTACCGGTCAGGTGAACTCGCACGCGATTGGAACCGACGCTTTCCAAGAGGCAGACATCGTTGGTATCACAATGCCAATCACCAAGCACAGCTTCTTGGTTACCGATGCATCGCAAATCCCAGCGACTATGGCGGCAGCCTATGAACTTGCAACCACCGGTCGCCCAGGCCCGGTCTTGGTAGACGTTGCCAAGGATGCTCAGAACAAGAAGTTTGAATTCTCTTGGCCACCAAAGGTTGAGCTGCCTGGCTACAAGCCGGTTACCGACCCACACGGCAAGCAGGTCCAGGCTGCTGCCGAAATGATTCTTGCCTCACACAAGCCAATCTTCTACGTCGGCGGCGGAGTGATTCGTGCCGAGGCTCACGCAGAGCTTGCTCGCCTAGTTGAGCTGGTCGGTGCGCCAGTGACCACCACCTTGATGGCACGCGGTGCTTTCCCAGATTCTCACCCAAACCACCTCGGTATGCCGGGAATGCACGGCACCGTTCCTGCGGTGACCGCTTTGCAGAAGGCAGATTTGCTCATCACCTTGGGCGCTCGTTTTGATGACCGCGTTACCGGTGACGTGAAGAGCTTTGCGCCGGGTGCCAAGATAATCCACGTAGACATCGACCCTGCAGAGATTGGCAAGATTCGCCACGCAGATGTTCCAATCGTTGGTGATGCCAAGGTCGTAATCGCAATGCTAACCGCGGAGCTTGAGAAGCAACTTTCCGGCAAGAAGCCAGACTTTGCTTCCTGGTGGCAGTTCCTCAACGGTCTCAAAGAGCGCTACCCACTTGGCTACGTTGATACTGACGACGGCAAGTTGTCACCTCAGCTGGTTATCAAGCGAATCGGTGAACTTTCGGGTCCAGATGCGACCTACTGCGCCGGAGTGGGTCAGCACCAGATGTGGGCAGCGCAGTTTATTAAGTACGAACGTCCAAACTCCTGGTTGAACTCCGGTGGTGCGGGAACCATGGGTTACTCGGTACCGGCGGCCATGGGTGCCAAGGTTGCAGAGCCAGATCGCCTAGTTTGGGCAATCGATGGCGATGGCTGTTTCCAGATGACCAACCAGGAACTAGCAACCTGTGCGATCAACAACATCCCAATCAAGGTTGCGATTATCAACAACTCTTCTTTGGGTATGGTTCGCCAGTGGCAGACCTTGTTCTATGACAAGCGCTACTCAAACACCGACCTTCACACCGGAACAGATACCGTGATGATTCCGGACTTTGTCAAGCTGGCCGAGGCTTACGGCTGCCTTGCGATTCGCGTTGAGAAGGAAGACGAGATCGATGCCGCCATCAAGTTGGCAATCGAGACCAACGATCGACCGGTGGTAATCGACTTCATTGTTGGAAGAGATGCGATGGTTTGGCCAATGGTTCCAGCAGGTGTTTCCAACGATGCGGTGCAGTATGCCCGTGACGCAGCTCCGATCTGGGATGGGGAGGAGTAGGAATGTCTCAGCACGTACTCTCGCTATTGGTTGAAGATAAGCCTGGTATTTTGACTCGCGTCGCAGCTCTTTTTGCTCGTCGTGGCTTCAACATCGAATCGCTTGCGGTGGGAACCACCGAGGTCGAGGGCCTATCTCGTATTACCGCAGTGGTCAGCCTTGATGGTCAGCCACTTGAGCAGGTAACTAAGCAGCTGAATAAGTTGATCAATGTTCTGAAGGTTGTTGAGCTGGAGCAGGATGCTTCGATCGCTCGCGATCACATGCTGATCAAGGTTAAAACAGATGCCGCGACTCGCTCCCAGGTGCTAGAAGCCGTTACGCTATTCAGAGCTCGAGTTGTCGATGTTGTTAGCGACTCGGTTGTAATCGAAGTCACCGGCGACTCAGCAAAGTGCAAGGCGTTTCTAAAGGTGCTCGAGCCATTCGGCATCAAAGAACTAGTTCAATCTGGAGCAATCGCGATTTCGCGTGGCTCTAAGTCCATGAGCGAAAAAGTACTTCGCTAAAAACAGCTTCCCCATAAACAATCAGAGAAAGAAATAAAGTGGCAGAAATCTTCTACGACAAGGATGCAGACCTAAGCATCGTCCAGGGCCGCAAGGTCGCCGTGTTGGGCTTTGGCTCACAGGGTCACGCTCACGCACTGAACCTCAAGGACTCCGGCGTAGACGTCGTAGTTGGTCTTCTAGAGGGATCCAAGTCTCGCGCTAAGGCGGCAGAGCAGGGTCTAAAGGTTTTGACTCCTGGTGAGGCAGTCAAGTGGGCAAACGTAATCGTGGTGCTTGCTCCGGACCCTAAGCAGCGCGACCTTTACACCAACGACATCGCTCCTAACCTGCAGGCAGGAGATGCACTCGTCTTCGGTCACGGTTTTGCGATCCGCTTTGGTTACATCACCCCACCAAGCGACGTAGACGTCTTCCTAGTGGCACCAAAGGGCCCAGGACACACAGTTCGTCGCGAGTATGTCGCAGGCAAGGGTGTTCCAAACCTAATCGCCGTCGAGCAGGACTCAACCGGTCACGCATTTGAGCTAGGTCTTTCCTACTCCAAGGCAATCGGTGGTACCCGTGCCGGAACCATCAAGACCACCTTCACCGAGGAGACCGAGACCGACCTATTCGGTGAGCAGGCAGTTCTTTGCGGTGGCGCATCTCAGCTAGTTATGTACGGCTTTGAGACCCT
>CANESN010000006.1 GCA_947441105.1 Micrococcales bacterium | reverse complement strand
CAGCAACGCTGGAAAAACCAGCATCAGATTGGCAAGGCCAATAATGGTCGCCGGGTAGATGGCAGCCAAAAACAGGTTGAAGATAATCGGCATAACCAAAAGCGCAGCAAAAAGAACCTTTGATGCCCGCACTCCGATGCGAACCGAGAGGGTGTTCTTGCCGCTTTGACGATCGGTCTCAACATCGCGAATGTTGTTCACCAGCAATACGGCGGTGGCATAGAAACCAAAGTTGATACCCAGCAGAACTGCCATGGCATCCACCTCAAGAATTTGAATGAATGCGGTGCCAACCGTGGCAATCAAACCAAAGAAAACAAATACTGCAATTTCGCCAAGGCCCGCATAGCCATAGGGCGACTTACCGCCGGTGTAATACCAGGCGGCAATAATGCACAAAACCCCAACTGCAATCAACCACCACTGACCGGTTATGAGCACAATCGCAAAACCTGAAAGGGCAGCCAAACCGAAGGTTAGCGCTGCGGCAAATTGGACGGCCTGGGGCCGCACCAAACCGGAACCGGTTAGACGAAGTGGGCCCACTCGATTTGCGTCGGTGCCACGAATGCCGTCGGAATAGTCATTCGCGTAGTTCACGCCGATCTGCAACAGCAGCGCAACCAGCAGTGCCAAAGAGGCCAGTAGCGGATCAAAACGATCAACCAGATCTGCGCTTGCAGAACCAAGCACGATAGGCGCTACGGCAAGCGGCAGGGTTCTAACCCTTGCGCCGGTAATCCAGTTTTTTATCGACATAACCCACAAATGCTATTCGCTCAAAAGCTTTGCAATTGCCACGCGGTCGGCTTTGCCGCTGAGCAGCCTTGGCAATGCCTCAATCCAGAGCACCCGATGTGGCTTAGCGGCTACTGATAGCTGTTCCAGGGCGGCAAAGTCGACATCTTGGGCACCTGAGTAGACCAAGCCAACCGACTCGCCCCAGCTGGTTGCAATCGCTACGGCTGCGACCTCTTTGGCGCCCGCAATCTCCAGTGCTTTTGCCTCGATTGCCTCAAGGGCTACCTTGTGACCGCCGGAGATGATTACTCGGTCGGCACGGCCGGTGACATAGAGCTTGCCGTCACGAATTTCACCGAGGTCGCTGGTTAGAAACTCCTTTGGCAATCCATTTGCCAAGACTTCTCCCGAGATGGCAATTCGACCGTCACGAATGTTCACAGAAACTCCAGAAAGTGGAACTGAGTCATAGACGCAGCCACCTGCTGTCTCGCTCATGCCGTAGGAGATGACGATGTTTACGCCCAACTCGCGCAGCTCTTCCACAACCGACTCATCCGGCATTTGGCCGCCAACCAAAATCGCATCAAAGCGACGAAGTAGCGAAAGCGAATAGGAATCGGTCTTGATTACATCGAGCAGTCTTGCAAGCTGAGCTGGAACCAAAGAGGTAAAGCGCTTGGTCTCGGTCATCAAAGATGCCGCCCTAAAAAATGCATCCGCAGTAAATGGCAATTGGGTGTTCATGATCACCGGTTGGGTGTCCGCAATAACCGAGCGAATAAGCACGTTTATGCCGGCGATGAACTTGGTTGGTAGTGCCAATAGCCACTGGCCCCCACCTCCCAGTCGCTCCGCAGAAGCTTGAGCAGATGTGCGAAGGGCAGCCTCAGAGAGTTCGATGCGCTTAGGAGTTCCGGTGGAACCAGAGCTTTCAACAATTAGAGCAACATCACTTGCGACTTCGTTTGGTAAACCGTTGACCTCAGGCATCAGTCCGTTGAGCTCGGGGTCGGTTATAAAAAGCGCGATCTTGCCATCTAGCAATTCGACGCAGCTGGCTAGCGCACGAAAGGTGTCATTGGCAGGTATCAGGCGAAGCGGTTTCATTAGTAGTGCCAGGGGGTGTCAGACCAGTCTGGCTTTCGCTTCTCCAAGAATGCGTTCTTGCCCTCGGCAGCCTCTTTGGTGCCATAGGCCAAACGAGTTGCCTCACCTGCAAACAGCTGCTGACCAACTAGGCCGTCATCAACCGCGTTGAAGGCATACTTCAGCATTCGAATGGCGGTTGGTGACTTAGCCAAAATATCTTCGGCCCACTCCAAGGCGGTGGTCTCTAACTTGTCGTGGTCAGCAACTGCGTTCACAACACCCATTTCGTAGGCGCGCTGAGCGTCGTATTCACGACCTAGGAAGAAGATCTCACGGGCAAACTTTTGACCGGTTTGACGGGCCAGGTAAGCGCTTCCGTAGCCGGCATCGAAAGAACCCACATCGGCATCGGTCTGCTTGAAGCGAGCGTGCTGACGCGATGCAATCGAGAGATCGCAAACCACGTTCAGCGAGTGACCACCGCCTGCTGCCCAACCAGAAACCAAGGCGATAACCACCTTTGGCATAAAGCGAATCAAGCGCTGCACCTCAAGGATGTGCAGTCGTCCGGCAGTTCCAGGTCCGTACTCGTAACCGCTGTCGCCACGAACTCTTTGGTCGCCACCGGAGCAAAACGACCAGACGCCATCCTTTGGAGAAGGTCCATTACCGGTGAGTAGCACAACGCCAACATCACTGGAAGCCCTGGCGTGCTCAAGGGTTTGGTAGAGCTCGTCTACGGTCTGTGGTCTAAAAGCATTTCTAACTTCTGGGCGCGAAAAGCCGATTCGCACCACCCCGAGGGTGTTGTGACGGTGGTAGCTGACATCGGTCAGCTCCTCAAAACCGGCAACGGAATGCCAAAGGTTCTGATCAAAGGTCTCGGAAATCGAATTTGCCATGCAATTAGACTAATCGGGTGTACGGGGAGAAAATAGCCCAAGTCAGCGTTGTGAGCATCCCGATGCTGACCAAATTCCGCGGCCTCAGCCACCGCGAGGCACTAATTTTCAAGGGAACCAAGCGCTGGGCCGAGTTCTCCCCCTTTATTGAATACTCAGACCAAGAAGCCAGCAACTGGCTGGCCGCCGCCGTGAGCTTTGCAAACCAAGACCTACCAAAACTTCACAGAGACACTGTTGGCGTCAATGCCACCTTGCCTGCGGTGGGCCCAGACCAGGTCGAAGCTGTCCTTAGCAAATTTGGTGAATTCTCAACTGTAAAAATCAAGGTCGCTGAAGTCGAGCAAACGCTAATCAATGACATTGCCAGGGTCCTGAAGGTCACCTCAAGCTATCCAGATGTCAGGATCAGACTGGATGCCAACGGCAACTTCTCTCCTGAAAAAGCGCTCGAACTTTTGGCACAAATCCCACTTGACCGACTTGACTACTTTGAGCAGCCCTGCGCCAGCATCAACGAATTGGTGGAACTTAGAACCACCATCAAACACCTGGGTCTGAAGGTTCTGATCGCTGCCGATGAATCAATCCGCAAGGCAAGTGACCCGATCGAGGTTGCCCAAAGACAAGCAGCGGACATTGTGATGTTGAAGGTGCAGCCACTGGGTGGCATTGAGCGCAGCCTAGAAATCGCAAGGCAAACCGGTTTGCGCACTGTGGTTAGCTCAGCGCTTGAGACCAGCATTGGGCTATCCCAGGGCGCCTATCTCGCGGCAGCACTGCCAGAGCTTGATTTCGACTGCGGACTTGGAACCCTGAGCCTGATGGAGTCAGACATCACACTCGAACCGCTTAAGCCAGTGGCCGGAAGAATCACCCCGCGTGAAATTGAGCCGGATGCAGCGCTATTGCAGAAATACCAAGCCAGCCCCGAGCGCACTAAGTGGTGGCTGGAGAGACTAGAGCGTTGCTTTGACCTTTTAGAGGCCTGAGTAAACGTGCAGTCCCTTGAAGAACTGGTTCACGATGGTGAAGTTGAAGATGATCGCAAGGAATGCCACTAACCCAAGCCAAGCTGCTCGCTTGCCGTTCCAGCCTCTGGTTGCCATGGCGTGTAGGTAACCGGCGTAAAGGGTCCAGATGATGAAGGTCCAAACCTCTTTGGTGTCCCAACCCCAGTAGCGGTGCCAGGCTCGCTCTGCCCAAATAGCTCCTGCAATCAAGGTAAAGCTCCAAAGCACAAAGCCAACCACGTTGAAGCGGTATGCCAATCTCTCTAGCTGCTCAAGCGCTGGGAAGAGCTCCATTAAGCGCTTCGCGAAGTTGCTGGATTTCACCAGGTATGCAATGTGAAGGCCTGCGGCAATTGCGAAGAACGAGGTTGCCAGAATGGCAACGACAACGTGGATTACAAGCCAGTAGCTCTGCAGCGCCGGCATCAAGGTCTTTACCTCGACGTAGAAGAGCGAAACCGCAGCAAACAAAGTGACCAGGACAAAGCCGGTCACAAAGGTTGCGATAAAGCGAACGTCTTTGATCTTCAAAGAAGTCAGGTAAACCAACAAGATCAGCAGCGCGGATGAGATCGAGAACTCATACATGTTTGCCCATGGCACACGGCCCGCGGCAACACCTCGCATCACAACACCGATTGCCAACACCAAGGTGCCGACGGCGGTAACGATAAAGGCGATTTTTTCAATGTTGGAAAGCTTGGCGCGCTCTTCTGGGGTCTGACCCAAAAGCTTTGATAGCTGAAGCGAGAACAGCACCAGTGCAAGAGCTATGAACGCCATCGCTGCAGAGACAAACAGCAGCGAGATCTGGGATAGCGGCTCATTTAGAACAATCGTCATTTACTTCCAACCTTGGATTCAATTGCAGTTCGGATTTCGACCAACACCTCTTCAAGCCTTGGATCATCGCTGCGAGCCAGAGCAGCAAGCTCAATTGTCCCATCTTTATTCCGTCTCACCCAAATTCGGCGACGCGGGGTCATCAGCGAGAGCCCCATTGAGAAAAGTGCCAGCAGAGCAAACAGCAATACCCAAATACCAGCTGGGTTGTAGGCAACATCAAGTGATGCGAATCGCAATAACCCATCGAATCTGACCTTGCCCAATTGGTTTGGTAGCTCCACCGTCTCGCCAATACGAAGCTGGATCGGATCGTTTGGTCCATCCCTTGATGCCACAACCTCTAGGTTCTCGGTGTCCAGCGCAAAGACGTTTTTAGGAACACCCTCATCAAGCCCTAGGTCTCCGGAATAGACATTCATGGTCATAAGCGGATCGATTGGGTCTGGATAAATCGAGGTATAAGCACCTGATTCCAACTGCTCGGCGGTTGGGTAGAAAAAGGCGATGATGCCTACCTGTTCGGGAAGTGCATCTGGAACCTTGATTACACCTAGTGATGTCATATTCGAATCCTGCGGCAAGAACACACTCGGTCCAGAAAAAGCCACATTCCCCTCGCCGTCAAAGACTGTGATCACCGGAGCAAAGCCGTTACCGGTTAGGTAAATGCTCGCCCCTGGGGCTTCCAGCGGGTAGTTGACTCTCACCTCGGAAGACTTACCCCCGGAAGTAACACTTGCGATGAAGTCGATTGGTTGACCTAGGTTGTTCGGGTTCTGCAGGTCATAAAGCACCTGGAAATCATCAAGTCGAACGCTGAAGGGCTCAAGTTGCGCTTCGTCAAAAAACGGACCCGGTGAGAAGGAGTCATAGCTGGCCAGGTTGTTCACGAAGCTATCGCCGACCACCAAAACTCTTTGCCCACTAAAGCTCAAACCGCCACCAACACCAACCGCGATTAGAACTCCGATCAGCGAGAAGTGGAAGACAAGATTGCCAGTTTCTTTGATGTAGCCCTTCTCGGCAGAAACAGAGTCTTGGTGCATTGCAACCTTGTAGCGCTTTGATTTCAAAACCTGCAGTGCAGCCTCTAGATAACCAGCCTGATCTTGCGCCTGTAAGTGGACCGGCATGCGCTTGAGGTTCTGCGGAGTCTGAACCGGCTGGGCTCTTAGCGCTTCAAAGTGAACCTTGGTTCTTGGGACAACGCAGCCAACTAGGGAAACAAACAACAGTATGTAGATCGAAGAGAACCAGATCGAGGTGTAAACATCGAAGAGCTGGAAGTCATCCATAACCTCAGCGACGTCTGGGTTGTTGTCAAAGAAGATGCGAACGCCATTTGGGTCAGCCGAGCGCTGCGGGTAAACCGAGCCAGGAACAGCGGCAATGGCGAGCAACAACAAAAGGAATAGCGCTGTGCGCATCGAGGTGAGCTGACGCCAGAACCACCTTGGCCAAAAGATCAACCTAGAGAATAAGTTCGAAGCCACTTTGCACCCCCTGCATCCAAGTCAGGAACTGGCCCCAAAGTCCGGTCATTAGCAACAGGCCAATCAAGATCAATAGACCGCCACCAAAGAGGTTGAAGGCCCTCAGGTGCTTCTTTACAAAGGCAACGCTGGATACTGCCCAGCGCATACCAAGCGCAATCAGAACAAAAGGAATACCGATACCTAGCGAATAGACGGTTGCGAGAATGCCACCTCGAACCGGATCACCGGTGGTTGAAGCAAGAGTCAAAACCGCAGCCAATGTAGGGCCAATGCAGGGAGTCCAACCGACGGCGAAAATCACACCCAGAAGCGGAGCTCCCGCGAGGCCAACCTTTGGACTAAATGGAATCTTGATGCTGCGCTGCAGAAAATCAAACTGCCCAATCATCGCAAGACCAAAGACAACGACCAGCAAACCGAGCACAAATTGAACCCAGAAACTGTTTGCAAAAAACAAAAGTCCCGCTGACCCTGCAAGCACTCCCAGCGATACGAAGACCACCGTGAAGCCAAGTACAAATAGCACCGCACCTAAAACCAGCTTGGTCTTGCTTTGCGCAGCGCCTGATACGTATCCGAGGTAACCCGGAACCAAGGGCAAAACGCAAGGCGATAGGAAGGTGACCAAACCAGCCAGCAGCGCAATTGGCATGGCTGCCAAAAGTGACCCGTTGAGGATTACATCTGCTGGGCTCACTCGGCTACCACGGTCTCAATCAGTGTCTTGAGAATCGATGGATCGATTCGACCCAGAATCCTGGAGGCAACCTTGCCCTGCTTGTCGATCACCAAAGTTGTTGGCACTGCTTGCGGGCTTACAACTCCCTGAAATGCGAGGGAGACGGCACCGGACTGCGCGTCAATGATTGAGGGAAACCCGATGTCAAACTTGCGATCAAAAGCCAATGCGGTTTCTGCGGTATCGCGAACATTCACGCCAACAAACTGCACACCTTGGTCCTGGAACTCTTCAGATAGCGCCTGCAGATCTGGAGCTTCCGCTCGGCAAGGAGCACAGGCTGAATACCACCAGTTCATAACTACGACCTGGCCCTCTAGGGCCTTGGAGTCAAGCATTTGTCCGGACTCGGTCTCGCCGGTAAAGGGCAAAAAGGTTGGTCTTTGGGCCGAGTCAAACTCGGTTACGGTGCCATCTCCTGCGATGTAGTTCTTAGAGTCCCCAGAGCGAAACTGGTCTGCTAGCGGGTCTGAGGTACAGCCGACCAAGCTCAGTGCAATGGTCCCGACGATAAAGATCACCAGGGTGAGAGCGATTGTTCTTTGAGTTTCCTTTTTCACACCGCACCTCCATCTTTCGCTGCTTCGCTGAGTCTTGCTGCAAGTTCTAAACCAGGCTCTCGGTAGTCAACTTCCACCAACTTGCCATCCACTACCTCGAACGAGGTGATCGATGAAAGCGAACACCTGCGGTTTCTAGGATCGTGGGGCAGCGCTAAACCTTGGCTGGAACGGTAAAGCATCCAGATGGGAAGTTGGTGTGAGACAACCACCACATCACCCGAATCCACACTGTCCCAAGCCGAGAGCGCTGCGTCGGTCATGCGAGTGGCGATCTCCTTATACGGCTCGCCCCAGCTTGGCTTTTGTGGGTTGTAGAGGTGCAGTGCCAGCGAAGGCTTCTTTAGAATTGCCCGCCCACCCATTTTGTAGCCGGCAAATTTGTTCCAGGGTTCGATAACCCTGTGCTCGTGCTCAATCTCAAGGCCAAACTCTTTGGAAACTGGAGCTGCGGACTCTTGGGCGCGCTGCAAAGGTGATGCTAAAAGCTTTACGATTTCTCGATTTTCAGAAGCCAGCTGCTTGGCAGCAGCTTCTGCCATTTGGTGACCCAAATCGCTTAGTTTAAAGCCTGGAATTCGCTCATAAAGTACACCTTTGGGGTTGAATACTTCCCCGTGGCGAACGAAGTGAAGACGGTTGGCAGGCATGGCTTAAGTCTACCTTCGCTAAACTTGTCAATACGTAACTAGACGCCTACCCCCAACGAGGTAATCACATGCTTAATCGCCACACCATCGCTTCTCTTGCTTCGCAAGCAGATGGCCCTGTAACCATTGGTGGTTGGGTGGAAACCCTGCGCGATCAAAAGCGAATTCAGTTCATCATCATTCGCGATGAGTCCGGTAGCGTCCAGGTCACCTACCCTCGTCCAGCCGACGAGGATGCGCTGGCTGACCAGGTCTCAAGCCTTTCTAATGGCTCCTTTGTTGAGATCACTGGAAACCTCAAGCACGACGAGCGCGTAAAGCTTGGCGGCATCGAGATTTTGCTAACCGGCATGAAGATTGTTTCGCTAGCTAACCCAGACAGCCCAATTGCCGATGACACTTCAATCGACAAGAGACTGGACTGGCGCTTTATTGACATGCGTCGTCCAGAAATCAACCTAATGATGCGCGTGCAGACCGAGATCGAGAAGACTTGGCGCGAGGTTTGGTTGGAGAACGACTTCATCGAGATTCACTCCCCGAAGCTAATGGCTTCGCCTTCTGAGTCACATGCCGAGCTATTCAAGCTTGAGTACTTCGAAACCCACGCCTACCTTGCCCAGTCACCTCAGTTCTACAAGCAGATGGCGATGAGCGCGGGTCTTGGCAAGGTATTCGAGATTGGGCCGGTGTTCCGTGCCGACCCATCTTTCACCTCCCGCCACGCAACCGAGTTCGTCTCGGTTGACATGGAGATGAGCTGGATCGAGTCTCACGAAGACATCATGCAGTTCCAGGAGCAGCTCTTGGTTCGTGCCATCACCGCGGCGAAGGCGAAGTACGGTGAAGATATCCAAAGGCTCTACGGCATCGACATTCAGATTCCTGCCACTCCATTCCCACGTATCCCGCTAGCCGAGGCTCACAAGATTGTTGAAGCTCGCGGCTACAAGGTGCCTCGCATGGATGGCGACCTGGACCCAGAGGGTGAGCGTCAGATCCACCAGCACGTGATGGAGACTTTCGGTCACGAGTTCGTGTTCCTAACCGACTACCCAAAGAACATTCGCCCGTTCTACCACATGCGTCACGCGGACAACGAGAACCTAACCAACAGCTACGACTTGATCTGGAAGGGCACCGAAATCACCACCGGTGCTCAGCGCGAACACCGCATCGAGGTTTTGGAGAAGCAGGTTTTGGACAAGGGTCTTGAACTTGAAAGCTTGAACTTCTACCTGGACTTCTTCCGCTACGGAGCTCCAAGCCACGGTGGATTCGGTATGGGTCTAACTCGCGTTGTGATGTTGCTACTAGACCTGCCAAACATCCGCGAGGCTAGCTTCCTATTCCGCGGACCTAACAGGCTTCAGCCGTAAGCGACTAGCTCTGCAGGTTCTCTAGGTTTAGTCCAGAGAAAACCATCAGCAGAGCAATTCCTGTGCCCCACAGCACCATGCTGGCGGTAATCAGCAGCGATGTCTTGAGCGGCTTTACGCCGGCTGCAACAGAAGCTGCTGCTGCAAACTGAGTGCCGATGAGAACTGGTCCTAACGCTGCCATTCCATAGATGCCGTACTTATCAAATGCTGCAACAGCCTTCTGAAACTTCGGGGACTCACCAGTTTTACCCCTGGCTTCACGTCGGCGAATGATCCAGCTGCGAATGCTTGAACCGGCATAGGCAAACAAGAAGATAGTGATAGCGTTACCGGTTGCAGCTGCTATCACCGTAAGCACCGGATCAAGTCCAAAAATGATTCCTGCTGGCACAACGGCAATCGCTTCTAACCATGGAGTTGCCCCTGCCAGAAAGATGCCCAGTAGCCCAAGTTGTTCTAGGTTCATGACTTCCTATCAAATAGCTTGCTGAAGTTCGAGAGCAGAGCCTCCATGGGGCCCTTGGAGTTGTAGCGGGTATTCAGCTGCGCCAAAAGCGCTAGTGCAAGCCAGGTTGCTGCAGCAATGAGCACCACTCCCAGCAGCGAGACCTCTGCGAACAGCCCAAATCCCCAGGCCGAGAACAGAGTGGAGAACACTAAGGACTGACCAAGGTAGACGCTGAGTGAGTGCCTGCCAGCAGCGCTCAGCAAAGAGAGCTTGAATCTTCGCGAGATCAGCCACAGTCCACCAACCAAACCAGCCGACATCAGTGGAGCACCTAGGAAGTTGAGTGCGATGGCACTCAGGTATAGGCCCAGTCCATAGCTTTCAAGTTGCGTGCTCTGAACAAACAGGTAGGCAGCAACAAGCTGAAGTCCGAGACCCAGGGTAAGACCCCAGACAGCAAATCGCTTCATCAAACGCTCAGATAGGTTGGCAGCCAATCCGTCTCTCCGAGCCACCAGCACTCCGACTAAGAAGGCGGCAAAGACCAGTGGCCCCTGGAGTAAGAATGACTGGCCAGCCAGCGATAGCCAAAGTTCCACTCTGGCTGCCGCTATCTCAAAGAAGCTGCCGTTCTTGAGGGCTACGTCTAAGACCTCGTTGTAGAGATCCGCCGGCAAACTCTTGCCCTTGGAGGCCAAGAAGAACTCGCCGACGAAAGTTAGTAGTGCCAATGCGAAAAAGAGCACGGCGGTCAGTGCATAGATCAGCCAAGCCCAGACCTTTAGTGCCTTGTCGCTTCGGAAGTAGAAGGCGGTTAGTAAAAGACCGAGTGCTCCGTATAGGAACAGGATGTCCCCGTGGAAGAAGAAACTCAGGTGGATAGCACCCAGCAGTAGCAGGCCAATTGAGCGACCGATCCAGCGGCCACGGTTGCTCTTGTCAGACTTGATCACGTAGTGAGCCGAGTAGCCAAACAAGAACGAGAACAACAGGTAGAACTTGGCCTGGAACAGCGACCAGATTACAAATGCCACAGTGCCATTTTCGGGTTCGGAAAGATCAAGGGATTCGGCCCCATTGAATGTGCTGATCGAGAAGAACTGAATGTTGACCATGGCGATGCCAAATAAGGCAAAACCGCGAAGGATGTCGGGGAAACTGTCTCTTTGAGTTATAGCCACTTTAGATGTCCCTCTCACGCCAAGCAAGAATCATCGATGGCGCCGCCGCAAATGCAAACATGGTTGCAATTGCTAAGTAGCTTCCATCGTTGCCTTCCGGTTGGAACATTTGTAGTTCTGGCCCAAAGAACATCAAGAGTAGAAGAAGCAGCACAATGTATCCCATGGCCAAATAGGCATACCTAAAAGAAGTGTTGCGAATCTGAACTTGTCGTTCGTCTAATAGTTCATCTGGGGCATCGGCTATTCCCCTGACAGCAACGCGGAGAAACGAGTAAGCGCCAAGGGTGAGAAAGATAACCAAGATAGCGCTCACGCTATAAATCACTATTTCTGTTTCGGTGTTTAGATTGAGGTTTGTTTTTAGTACTGGGTAGTAGCTACCCAATGACACCAAAACAATTCCAAGGATGTTGAGCACTACAAGCACTCGCCTATTGCGCTGAGACCTAAGCCACTTGAACTTTGAATTCTCATCAGTTAGCAGGGCTCGGGTGCCCTTCTCGGTCACACCAAGGGACCAATAGATCTTGTTTTTCTTGGTCATTACTTCTTTCCTTTTTTCTGTTCAGTGAGTGAAAAAAGCTCTGAAACTTCCTTCTTCAGGGCCTTGGCGATGCGAAGGGCCAGGACTAGAGAGGGGCTGTATTCTCCGCGCTCTAGGTAGCCAATGGTTTGGTAGTGGACTCCAACCAGATCAGCAAGTTCTTGCCTACTCAACCCTTGGGCAGTTCGAATCTGCTCGATTTGGTTGAATACCGGCTCTTCGGAATTTCTACTCATACATGTAGCATAGATACTACATAGCATTAATGCAACAAGTACATTGGAAGTTTTTTCACGGCGCTATGCGCCTTGGCCGCCCAAGTGTGCTTCTTAGCGAGCAAGCCGAGGATCGCGACCAGAATCGGGAACCAAAAGTTCTTGATGATCCAGAAAACTACTTTTCTCATGCCAGTTTCCTCAGCTGTTCAAACACTCGGTCTTCGTCGATTCGCCAAAATGCTACCTGCTTGTGATTGATTAGTAGCACCGGAATATCATCGGTGTATTTCTCGAACTCAGGTTTCGAGTCAATCTCTACCAGCTCCACTCCGAAGCCAGTGTCTGGGTGCTCTGCGCTGAATCGGCCCAAAACCCTAGCCAGGTCATTCTCTGCGACCTCGCAGAGGTGGCAGCCCTGGCGCACAATCAAGGTGAGGTGAATTTGTTCTGGCACGTCACAAGCCTAAGTGTTTGCCTTAGCTGATTAGACTAAGCCGGTGCTAGAGCCCCAGGAAAATAAGCCCAAGATCGAGGCTGCGTTCTTCGACGTCGACAACACCCTGGTTCGTGGCTCAACATCAATCCTTTTTGGCAAGGTTGCCTTCGCAGGTGGCGCGATCAAGCGCCGCGACATCTGGCGCTTTATGTTTGAGCAGGTCATGTTCATCCGCAGGGGCGAGAAGAACTCCAAGATGGCAGGTTTCAAAGACCGCGCCCTACAGCTAACCAAGGGTCACCCAATCGCTGAACTGCGCGAACTAATTGACACGGTCTATGAATCCGAGATCAAGCCAAGACTTTGGCCTGAGGCCGTAGTTGCACTCAAGGACCACCTCGCAAAAGGCCGAGAAGTTTGGCTTGTCTCGGCGGCACCTGTCGATCTAGTGCAGAAGATTGCCGACGCCCTAGGAGCCACTGGAGCTCTCGGAACAATTGTTGCCCACGATGGTGATGTGCTAACCGGTGAGCTAGTTGGTGAGCCGCTACACGGCAAAGCCAAGCGCAAGGCAGCCAAGCGACTGGCCAAAGAACGTGGCATTTCGCTCAAGCGCTCATTTGCTTACTCGGACTCTGTAAATGACCTGCCTCTATTGACGCTGGTTGGTCACGCCGTTGCGGTGAACCCAGATAAGGTCCTCAAGCGCTACGCCGAAGCAGCTGGTTGGTCGATCCTCCAGTTCAAGAAAAAAGAGCTAAAGGCCAATTCCTAACTCTTTAGCGCGGCAATGATTTCTGCGACTCTTTTCTCTTTAGTTGCATCGCTTTTCGCCAAATAGAAATTCTGAAGTTTTGCTTTGCGCTGAGCATTGGTTAGCAGACCCCAGGCCTCTGCTAGCTCGCTATTAGAAGCGAATACGGCGCTAATTACCTCAGGCACAACCTGAGCTTCGGCGAGGTCAAACAATGTCCACGAACCAGAACTCTTTGCCCGCTCGATTGCCTGCATGCCTGGTTCCTCAATTAGCCCCAACGCTTGCAATTCAATGATCTTTGCTTTGTTTCTGGCGGACCAACCGGAGCCTGGTTTGCGAGGTGAAATGTAGGTCTTGGTCCTCAGATCATCGACCTTGCCAGGCAGACTGTCAATCCAACCGAAGCATAGGCACTCTTCAACAAGGGCATCCCAGCTGAGATCACTCAGGCCTGTTGACTGCTTGTGAAAGATAGCCCAAATGCCTTTGGGCCGCTGGTGGTTCTCTGCTAACCAACGTCGCAGATCGGCGCGCGAGCTAAAGGAAATCTCGTCTGCCTGAATCGTCATGGAGCAATCCTGCCAATAAAAAACCCGCCCGGAGGCGGGTTTTAGAGAAGATTTACTTCTTGTTGCGACGCTGGTGACGCGTCTTGCGAAGGAGCTTGCGGTGCTTCTTCTTAGACATACGCTTGCGGCGCTTCTTGATAATTGAACCCACGAAGACCTCACAAAACTTTTGTTACTGTCCGATTGGACAACCTAGTAAGTTTAGCCCTTACGTCTCAGGCGCTCAACCTCTGCATCAACATCAGACTCGGTAATTACCTTTTTCTGACCAGGGCCGTACGCATCGATTCCGGCAAACAGCGCTCCGACTCCCATGCCAAACATGACCCAGATTGGCCAGAAGAGGCTACCTGGACTGGTCAGAAACCAAATTCCAGTGCACAGGATGCTCACGCCGACCCAAACCCCGAGGTACTGCTTGAAGTCCTGCTGCTTCTTTAGGCGCTTGCGCGCGAAGTTTCTAAGGTCTTGGTCTTCGCTCATTTGGTGCGCCTAACCTTGGACTTGACCTCGGATGCGAAGTGCTTTGCCTCAGCCTTGACCTCGTCAACTACCTCATCGACCTTGTCGCGGGCAATCTTCTCAAAGTCCTTGGCGCTTCTAGCGGCCTCGACCTTTGCGTCAGCTAGCTTGCGACCTAGGCGGTGACCGAGGTCCTTAGCGTCGACATCGATGTCGAGTTCGTCGACCTTGGTCTTGAGCTGCTCGCCCAACCAGCCGGCCTTCTCAGTAAGCCAGTGGCCCAGCTTCTCGCCAGCATCACCCAGGGCCTGGGAAAGCTCGTCGCCCTCTTCGGCTTCAGCCTCGAAGCCAAGGGATAGGAAGTTGATCATCCAGTCTTCGATTTCCTCAAGTGGTTCTGGAACCACCGAGTAGAAACGCTTCTGGCCTTCTTCGCGGGCAGCAACCAGGCCGACCTCGCGAAGAGTCTTCAGGTGCTTGGATACGGTTGGTTGGCCCAACTTGGTGCGCTCAACCAGCTCGGTCACGGTTAGTTCCCCGCTACCGCCGGTGAGGTGAGAATCTAGAAGCGTCTCAAGCAGCACGCGTCTAGTTGGATCTGCAATTGCTTCAAAGATGTCTGCCATGCAATAAGACTATCCATGAATTTCAAGAGTTTGCGATTTCCCCAGCCCTTGCAACCGCTGCTTTTAATGACCGCGAAAAAATGCCTTGCAGATCTGCTTCGTCGAGCGTTGCAATAATCCGCTCGGTGGTGCCGCCGGGGCTAGTTACCTTGCGGCGAAGTTCGCTTGGTTCCTCACCTGAGTTCTCAAGCAATTCGACCGAACCGGCAAGAGTCTGGCGGACCATGAGTTTGGCATCCGCCTCGCTAAAGCCCTCGGAGATGGCAACCTTTTCCCACTGCTCGATGATGTAGTAAACCCAGGCTGGACCCGAACCAGAAACCGCACTCAGCGCGTCAATCTTTTCCTCTGGGATCACCACCACAGAGCCAACTGCCTCAAACAAAGCCTTGGCAGCAGCAATCGCTTCAGGCGATGCAGATGCCGCAGAGGCCAGACCAGTTACTCCCTTGCCTACAAGGGCTGGGGTATTTGGCATGGTGCGAATCAGGTTTGGGTTCTCATCCAGTACCGCTGCCATGGTGGCAAGTTTGATGCCGGCAGCCATCGAGATAACGACAACATTCTTACCAATCTCGCCTTTGAGCTCGGTGAGGACATCAACAATTTGGTAGGGCTTCACGCCCAGCACGATTACATCTGCATCGCCCGCCATAAGCGCATTTGCATCCGGTGAGGTTTCGCCGGCCAGAGCACTAACTCCACGATCGCGCAGGGCCTTTGCTTTCAACTCAGTCCTTGTGGTGGCAGAGATCAATGGCTTTGGGTGGCCGGCAGCAATTAGGCCATCGAGAACGGCTGAGCCCATTGACCCGCTACCAATAAATGCAATGCGAAGATTCTCCATTTTCAAATCCTATGAGCCAAACACCAGTGGGTAGCCAATAAAGACAACAGCATCCATCAAAAAGTGCGCCAACACCAACGGTGCTACTCGTTTTGTTTTGTGGAACCAGAAGGCAAAGACCAAGCCCATTACAAAGTTTCCAAGAAATGCCGAGAAGCCTTGGTAGGAGTGATAGCTCGCCCTAAACAATGCCGAGAGCACGATCAGCCCCCAGATCGAAACCTCTGGCTTCCACCTGGAGAGCTTGGTCATAAAGAAACCAACGGCGATTACTTCTTCAAGCAACCCTGCCTTTAGGGCGGCAAGCAAAAGAACTGGGATTGTCCACCAGTTATCACCAAGGGCGCTTGGAATAACCCTTGCGGTCAAGCCAAGTTCGAGTGCGAGAAAATACAAACCAATGCCCGGTATACCGACTCCAGCAGCAACCAGCACAACCTGTCTAAGGTCTGGCCATTTAGGTTTCAGCCCAAGGTTTATGCCGTCCTGATTCAAAAAGTAGATCGCCAGCAAAACTGGAACCAGCGCCAGAGCGATGCTCGCAATCTGACTCACCAGGTCTAGCCAAGCTATTTCAGCAAGTGGTCTATTCAAGGTTGCGGTTGCCATCGCAAGCCCGCCTTCTTGGGCAAGCTTGCGTAATAGCGAGATGGTTGACCAGATCGCTGATGCTCCCAGGGAGAGCATCAAAACTAGCCAAAACTCGTACTTATGGTTCTTTGTCACGTCTCAACTTTCAACACCAGTGCGTTT
>CANESN010000005.1 GCA_947441105.1 Micrococcales bacterium | reverse complement strand
GGAAAGCTACCGACTAAACGCCGTGGCGTATGCGATTGGTCACGAGGAATTCAACCACCACGATGCCCTGGCAGATGCCGATGCCTGCGCAAGAATTGTCATCCACATGGCCGGTCGTCACGAGGCCGAGACTATGGATGACCTTTTGAAAGCGACCCGGCAGGTGCTGAAACCGCTAAATGTCTGACGCCACTGCGATACTTCAAGCATGGAATTTCAGATTTGGATTGTTCTTAACGCGCTCATTATCGGAGTGGTGCTCGGCGCCATTTTTGGTTACGTATTCGGCAAGCGCAAAGCGGTAACCGCTAGCCCGGAGCTAGCAAGCAAGATTGCTGCTCTGGAAGCCACCGAGGTTGAGCTTCGAACTCAGCTTGCCAAAGCAGATCTTTCTTTGGAGCAGCAGCGCATGCAGCAAGACCAAGAGAATAAAGTGCTGGTTCAGCTAGCCCCGGTGAAAGAACAGCTCACCAAGATGGGTGAGGTGGTTGCAAACCTCGAGAAAGAACGTGCGAGCCAGTTCAATACCATTTCCGAGCAGCTCAGAAATGCTGTTCAGAGTGACGAAACACTTCGCAAGCAAACTCAGCAACTTGCCCAAGCCCTGAGTTCCAACTCCCTCAGAGGTGTCTGGGGTGAAACTCAACTCAGAAAGCTGATCGAGCTTTCAGGACTGATCAAGCATGCAGATTTCTCCGAGCAGGTGACCATCACCACCGAGGCCGGTCCCGGTCGAGTCGATGTTGTAATCAATTTGCCAAGTGGTAAAAAACTCGCCATCGATAGCAAGGTGCCCTTCAACTCCTACCAGGAGGCGAGTGCAATCTCGGAGTTGGCAACCGGAGAAGAATTAGCAAGGCGCGAGCGCCTGCTGGATGAGCACGTCAAGGCCTTCCGCAAGCACATCGACGATCTTGGGTCCAAGCAGTATTGGACCGGGCTCGATTCATCGCCAGATTTCACGATTTGCTTCGTGCCAAGCGAATCACTGCTGTCTGCGGCCCTAGAAAGCGATGCTGGCTTGTTGGAGTATGCCTTCAAGAAGAACGTTGCGGTCGCATCTCCGGTGACGCTTTACTCGGTGCTAAAAACCATTAGCCATATTTGGCGCCAAAATGCCGATGAGACTCAGCTAAAAACCCTGCTAAAACTCGGTAAAGAGCTGTATGAGCGAGTTGGCAAAATTGCCCAGTTGGCGGACAAGCTTGGGCGATCGATGACCACCAGCGTCAAGGACTACAACACTTTTGTATCCTCCTTGGAAACCAGAATGTTGGTCACCGCGAGGCGCTTAAACGACCTAGACGAGAACGAACTCGGCATCGAGACAATAGAGGCCCCAAAGGAAATCACCGAGGCTCCTTCAACAATTACCGCCAAGGAGATCGAAGGCTAGCCTTAGATGAGGGTTTATTGGCTATAGTGAGTTCGGCGCCTACAACGATGTGAGTGCAAACTATGTTTTTCTCACATCTAGGAGCCCCTGATGGCTGGCATAAAATCGCCAATCGTTACTCTCACACCATCTCCAACGCTGGATCGAACCTACTTCGTAAAGAACTTGGTCGAAGGCGGGGTCAACCGCGCTGAGCGCGTTGGCGAGGAGCTTGCCGGTAAGGGCATCAACGTATCGCGCGGCCTTCGGCTTGCGAACATCCCAGCTCCTGGAGTGGTTCCAATTGGAAACGCTGACCCTACAGTTTTAGAGCGCACCGGCTCTGGGTTCATATCCCCGGTCTGGATTGAAGGAACCTTGCGAGTTTCAACCACGATCGTGGAGTATGACGGGCCAACCACCAAGATCAACGAGAGCCCAAGACCTCTGAAGCAAAGGGATTGGGACGCAGTTGTAGCACTTACCGAGAAGACCGTTTTGGACAACGATGCCAAGTGGCTTGTTGTTGCCGGTGCTCACCCTCAAATTGAAGAAACCGGCGAGATCATAGATCTGCACCCGCTTTTTGATCGCATGAAATCACTTGGTGTAAAGGTCATCCTGGACACGTCTGGTCCTGCACTTAGGTATTGGGCACAGCAGGGCAAGGCAACAATCATGAAGCCAAACGCTCACGAGCTTGCTGAGTGCGTTGGGCGCGACCTAAACACCTTGGGTGACGTCATCGATGCTGCCCGCGAACTAAATGGCTGGGGCGTTGACTGTGTCATGGCATCACTCGGCGTTGACGGCATAGTCGCAATTACCAAGACTCACGCAATTCACTCCTACACCCCAGCCGTCAAGGTCATCAACACCGTGGGTGCCGGCGACTCCACCATCGCAGGCTTCTTGGCTGCAGTCACAAATCACCCAGCAGATGCAGATGCCTTTGGTGTTGGCTTTGACGTTGCTGAGGGTATTGCCGCCGCCGTGCAGTGGGGTGCGGCCAAGGTTCAGCAGCCGACCAGTGGATTGCAGTCGATTGAAAACTTGGTTGAACCAACCATAGAACTAATTCCAGATCGTGCTCGCCTACTTGGCGAGCCAGCTAAGGCCTAAGGAGGCACACATGGGTGTAGTAAACAGCGAACAGTATGTAGAGATGCTAAACCGCGCCAAGGCCGGTGGATTTGCCTATCCTGCGATCAACGTCTCCAGCTCCCAGACTCTAAACGCAGCACTTGCAGGATTGCAGGCTGCTGGTTCGGACGGTATTTTGCAGGTCACCACCGGTGGTGCGGACTACTGGTCGGGTCCAACCGTGAAGAACCGAGTTTCCGGAGCTTTGGGTTTTGCAGCGTTCGCTCGCGAAGTTGCTAAGAACTACGAAATCAAGGTTGCGCTACACACCGACCACTGCAACTTTGAGCAGCTAGACAGCTTTGTAAAGCCACTTATTGCGCTCTCCGAAGAAAGCGTGAAGGCTGGCGGCGAGGCGATCTTCAACTCCCACATGTGGGATGGTTCAGAGGTTCCGCTTGCTCAGAACCTTGAAATTGCCAAAGAGTTCCTAGCCCGCACCAAGAACATCGGGTCGATCCTAGAGATCGAAGTCGGTGCAGTTGGTGGCGAGGAAGATGGCATTGAAGGTGCAATTGATGAGCACTTGTACACCACTGTTGCAGACGGATTTGCTACCGCTGAGGCCCTAGGGCTTGGCGAGAACGGTCGCTACATGGCGGCATTAACCTTCGGCAACGTGCACGGCGTCTACAAGCCAGGCAACGTCAAGCTACGTCCAGAGCTGCTAAAGCAGATTCAGGATGAGGTTGGCGCAAAGTATGGCAAGCACCTGCCGTTTGACCTGGTCTTCCACGGTGGCTCTGGCTCGACCGAGCAAGAAATCTCTGACGCGGTGAAGTACGGCGTAATCAAGATGAACATCGATACCGACCTGCAGTACGCGTTCACCCGTCCAATTGTTGATCACATGCTCAAGAACTATGACGGCGTATTGCGCGTTGACGGCGAAGTTGGCAACAAGAAGCTTTATGACCCTCGTGCCTGGGGCAAGTCCGCAGAGGCCGGAATGTCTACTCGAGTTGTAGAGGCAGCTTCTCAGCTCGGTTCAGCCGGAAAATCTAAGTGGTAGAAAACCGCCAAGAGCGAAGCCCGTTTTATGAAAACGGGCTTCCTCGCTTTAAGGGTGAGTACCTAAAAGGCGAGATGCATGGGCCTTGGGAGTTTTTCCGCAAAGACGGCAGCCTGATGCGATCTGGTGAATTCAACCAAGGAGTCCAAATTGGAGTCTGGCGCACTTTTGACCGCGCTGGAAAACTGGTTTCAGAAAAGAATCTGGATTAGCTTCGCGGACCCTTGTTACTGACGTCTTCACCAGCAGCCTTTAGATCCTTGCGCAACTCCTTAGGCAGCGAGAACTGTACGTCTTCCTCGGCAGTGGTAACGGTCCTAACATCCCCATAACCACGCTCTGCAAGGTAAGCGAGCACTCCGTCAACCAAATCCTCTGGCACGCTCGCACCGGATGAGATACCGACAGTCTTCACGCCTTCAAACCACTTCTCGTCAATCTCAGTCGCATCGTCGACGCGGTAGGCAGCTTTAGCTCCAGCATCAAGGGCGACTTCGACCAGGCGAACTGTGTTGGAGGAGTTTGCGGAACCAACCACAATTACCAAATCACTCTCAGCGCCAACCTTCTTGATGGCAACCTGGCGGTTTTGAGTCGCGTAGCAAATGTCATCGCTTGGTGGGTTCTGCAGAGTTGGGAATTTCTCGCGAAGTTTGATAACCGTTTCCATGGTCTCATCGACCGACAAGGTGGTTTGGCTTAGCCAAATAACCTTGGATGGATCCTTAATCTTTGCCTTGGCAATGCCTTCAGGGCCGTCGACCAACTGCACGGCATGTGGCGCTTCGCCCGCGGTGCCTTCGACCTCCTCGTGGCCCTCGTGGCCAACCAAGAGGATGTCATAACCCTCTTTGTCAAAGCGCTGAACTTCGCGGTGGACCTTGGTTACTAGCGGGCAGGTGGCGTCGATGGTTTGCTGATTACGAGCTTCAGCGGCTTCGATAACCGCAGGAGAGACACCGTGAGCCGAGAAAACCATGATGCAGCCCTCAGGTGCCTCATCGACCTCATCCACAAAAATCGCTCCGCGTCGCTCTAGCGAGGCCACAACGTGCTTATTGTGCACAATCTGCTTGCGCACGTAAATCGGTGCTCCGTAGTGATCGAGAGCCTTCTCAACGGCAATTACTGCGCGGTCAACGCCCGCACAGTATCCGCGCGGAGCTGCCAACAGCACCTTGTTGGTGCCGAAACTGTCGGCCTGGTCGGTATCCTTGATGATAGTCACCACACAATTCTACGAAAGCGACCAAGGAGGCCGGATTGGAAACTAATTCGGTCAGTGATAGTCAATCACGAGTTAGCACCGAGAATTCCCCTTGGCAGGTCTCCCAGCTTTCAAAAAGCCTGCGGGATTGGATCGATAAGCTCGGTAGGGTCTGGGTAGAGGGTGAATTACAGGCCTATTCAGAAAAACCAGCTGGAGTCTTCGCATCGATTCGCGATTTAGATGTCGAAATGTCAGTTGAGATTCATGCCTTCACTAACTCCGGAGCTGAGATCGCACCTGGACTTGCTCAGGGAGACCGAGTGGTTGCACTACTGCAACCAACCTTCTGGCCCAAAAACGGCAAACTCACAATGCGGGTTCTGCAGATGCACAAGGTTGGTCTTGGAGAGCTTCTCGAGCGCCTAGAACGTCTAAAAGTTCAACTTATTGCCGAGGGGTTGGCTGACCCAGCTCGAAAGAAGCCGCTTCCATTTTTGCCAAACAAAATTGGCTTGATTACCGGAGCGGACTCTGATGCCGAGAAGGATGTCCTGCAAAATGCCAAGCTTCGTTGGCCCGAGGTGCAGTTCCAGGTTCAGCACACCCCCGTTCAGGGCGATAAAGCCGTCAACGAGATCCTGCTGGCCCTTGGCGTTTTGGATGCTGACCCCGAAGTTGATGTCATCATCATCGCGCGCGGTGGTGGCAGCTTCCAAGACCTACTCCCATTCAGCGATGAGCGATTGGTTAGGGCTGCAGCGAAACTAACCAAACCATTCGTTTCGGCTATCGGACACGAAAACGATCAACCGCTATTGGATCTGGTGGCAGACCTAAGAGCCTCCACCCCAACCGATGCTGCCAAGCGAGTGGTTCCAGATGTGGTTGAAGAGCGCCGCGGACTTGCAATTTCGATTCAGCGCATGCGAGTTCGAGTGGGCAGCTACCTAGATTCTCAGTCGCAGCTTTTGCAACAGCTAATCTCGCGGCCAGTGATTGCATCGCCCTATGGCTTTGTTGACGCCCAAGCCGAGGTGATTGCCACCAATACCCGCCGAATTCGCGAGATTTTTGACTTTAGATTGCAACGCGGTCAGGGAGAAATCAAACA
Source organism: Micrococcales bacterium (assembly GCA_947441105.1). Taxonomy (GTDB): domain Bacteria; phylum Actinomycetota; class Actinomycetes; order Actinomycetales; family Microbacteriaceae; genus Aquiluna. The sequence goes on along the minus strand of CANESN010000005.1, from coordinate 10,875 downwards.
GCTTCACGCTCAAACCCGCTCACTTTCGCCGCAATTGACCCTTGAGCGCGGTTACTCTGTTATCACTGACGAAAACGGTAAGCCGCTGAGCAAAATTGCCAAGTCCAAGAAACTTCTGATTAGAACCAGCAAGCAGGAAATTACCGCAACCGCAGATGAAGTTAGGGATATCAAATGAGCAAAGACATTTCAGCCTTGAGCTACGAAGAAGCCCGTGACGAGCTTCAGAAGGTGGTTGCTGAACTGGAGCAGCAGAATGTCTCTCTAGAGGCCTCTATGGCACTCTGGGAGCGCGGTGAGGCACTTGCTAAGCACTGCGAGCAGTGGCTGAGCGGCGCAAGGAAGAAACTAGACGCTGCAATGCAGCAGAAAGACTCCAAGTGAGTATTAGCGCAGCCGAGCGCAGAGCGAAGCAAACTGTTCGCAACCTGATTTATTCACTGCTTGTGACTTTGGCCTTGACTTTGGCCATTGTGATGATTGTTCCTCGTGACGATGGCAATCGAATTCAACCAATTGACTACAGCGCAATCACCGAAACCGTCCAGGCCTCGGTGACCGAGAAATTGATTGCTCCAAAACTTGAAGCAGACTGGTGGGCCAACGCTGCCCGCGTGGAAGAGGACTTGGGAGTCAAGACCTGGTACGTCGGTTACATCACGCCGGATGATCAGTACATCGGTCTGACGCAAGCCTTTGAATCGAATCCGTCGTGGCTTGCAAACAAATTGCAGGGGAACTGGCTTGATGTGACCGCGGAGATCGAGGGTAGGACCTGGGAGATTTGGCCAACTCTGCTTCCCTCTGTTCCCAAAGGAACCAAGGAATACGCCATGGTTCACAGCTTTGACAAGCAGGCGGTAGTTATCTATGGCACCGCCTCCGAAGAAGATTTTCTAAAATTGGCCACGAAAATCAGCATCGACTTGAATAAGGGAAACTAATGGGCAGACCACAGACCGGCAGAGACGCATGGAAATTGCTGCTCGATGGCAACCAGAACTTTGTGCACGGCACTCCAGCACACCCTCGCCAAGATGCCGATGTTCGTCGTGCGATAGCGAATAAGCAAACCCCATTTGCAGCATTGTTTGGTTGCTCAGATTCCAGGCTGGCAGCAGAAATGATCTTCGATGTGGGATTGGGTGATTTGTTTGTGGTTCGTAATGCCGGTCAGGTAATTGCCGAGACCATTTTGGGATCGTTGGAGTTTGCCGTTGAGGTTCTCAAGGTGCCGCTGATTCTAGTTCTTGGCCACGACGAGTGCGGAGCTGTGCGCGCAACCATGGATGCCGCAGCCGGCAAATTGCAGGTAGAGGGCGAATTCATCCACAAACTGGTTGACCGAATCATGCCAACTGTGGAACGCAGCCATGAGGCTGGTGACACATCTATCGACGACATCACCGCAAGACACGTTGCCGACACCATTGAAGAACTTCTCGAGAGTTCGAATGTGATTTCTAACGCTGTGAAAACTGGCAAACTTGCTGTCGTAGGTGCCAACTACAAACTTGAACTGGGCGACATCCACATGGTGGTTTCGCACGGGGACCTGTAAAGAGAAATTAGAAAAGAGCCAAACATGGAATACCGCATTGAACACGACACAATGGGCGAGGTTAAAGTCCCAATCAATGCCCTCTATCGCGCCCAGACCCAGCGTGCGGTCGAGAACTTTCCTATCAGCGGATCCGGACTAGAGAAAGAACACATCATCGCACTGGCCCGCATCAAAAAGGCTGCTGCCCAGGCGAACAACAAACTTGGCATCCTTGCCGATGACATCTCCTCGGCGATTGTCGCAAGTGCCAACGAGGTCATCTCCGGCCACCACCTAGACCACTTCCCGGTCGATGTTTTCCAGACCGGCAGCGGAACCAGCTCGAACATGAACATGAACGAAGTGCTGGCTACCCTTGCGACCAAGAAGCTTGGCAAAGAGGTTCACCCGAATGACCACGTGAACGCTTCACAGTCTTCCAACGATGTGTTCCCTACCTCGGTTCACGTAGCCGTGACCAACGCTTTGGTGAACGACCTGCTTCCTGCACTGGATTACCTGGCTGGCTTCCTCGAGGTAAAAGCCAAGGCTTGGGCTGGTTATGTAAAGACGGGACGCACCCACCTGATGGATGCCACCCCGGTAACTTTCGGCCAGGAGTTTGCCGGCTACGCAGCGCAGATCCGCTATGGCATCGAGCGAATCAATTCGGCCCTTCCGAGAGTGGCAGAAGTTCCACAGGGTGGAACGGCGACCGGAACCGGTATCAATACCCCTAAGGGCTTCCCTCAGGAGGTAATCAGCCTTTTGGCTAAAGACACCGGCTTGCCAATTACCGAAGCCAGAGACCACTTTGAAGCTCAAGGTGCGCGAGACGCACTAGTCGAAGCTTCCGGGGCACTAAAGGTCATTGCTGTCAGCCTTACCAAGATCAACAACGATTTGCGCTGGATGGGATCCGGTCCAAACACCGGCCTCGGTGAGCTGAACATTCCTGACCTGCAGCCCGGAAGCTCCATCATGCCGGGCAAGGTAAACCCAGTTATCCCAGAAGCCGTGCTGATGGTTTGTGCTCGTGTAATCGGAAATGATGCCACCGTGACCTGGGCAGGAGCATCTGGAAACTTCGAGCTAAACGTTGCGATTCCAGTTATGGGCAACGCGCTACTAGAGTCCATTCGCTTGCTTTCAAACTCGATGCGCGTTCTAGCGGATAAGACCATCGCCGGACTTGAGTTAAATGTTGAGCGCTCTAAGGCGCTTGCCGAGTCCAGCCCTTCGATTGTGACACCGCTAAACAAGTTCATTGGCTACGAGGCTGCAGCGAAGATTGCCAAGCATTCGGTGGCCAAGGGGCTAACTGTTCGCGAGGCGACAATTGAACTCGGTTATGTTGATGGCGAGAAGCTAACCATGGAGCAGTTGGACAAGGCGCTAGACGTCATGCCAATGACTCGCCCACCGCAGTAAGGATTTGCCAGCTTGGTGAAATTGCTGCAAGGCAAAAACCAAGCAGCAGAAAAGGCCCCAGAGCTATGTGCTCTTTGGGGTCTTTTTTCTTGATCCAAATTGCAATCGCAAAAGCGTTTGCCGCGATAAGTCCAATTGCCAGGGCAATTAGCACCAGCCAGCCATCATGCCAAGCCAGCCAACCATTCAGGGAAATCAAAAGCTTCACATCACCCATGCCCAAGTCAGCGAAACGGGCAAGCAGCCACCCAATCAGGAATGTCAGCGCCATTGCCAAGCCACTGGCCGCAAGCTTTCCATACTGACCCGAAACTAGCCCGTAACCGGCTAGGGATAGGGCTGTGACGACAATCAATGGCACGGTGTAGTGATTGGGTAGTCGATGTTCTCTAAAGTCAGTCAGCGTGAGCGGAACGGCAAAAGCAAGAACAAGCGCGATTGGAATCAGAAGGACTAACTCAGCCATCCCAAAAAACTAGTGAGAAACCCGCTTGATTGCGGCGAGCTCTCCACAGGCTAATCGAGCAGGTTGGTGACCAATGCCGCAATCTCGCTTCGCTCGGAGCGGGTGAGAGTGATGTGGCTGAACAGTTCCTGACCCTTGAGGGTTTCAACGACCGATGCAATTCCGTCGTGACGACCAACCCTGAGGTTGTCGCGCTGAGCCACGTCGTGAGTCAGTACCACTCGAGACTTCTGACCAATTCTCGAAAGCATGGTCAGGAGAACATTGCGCTCAAGTGACTGGGCTTCATCCACTATCACAAAGGTGTCGTGCAGTGAGCGGCCTCGGATGTGGGTAAGTGGTAAGACCTCGAGGATGCCGCGGTTCATAACCTCGTCGATGACTTCCTTGGAAACCAAAGCTCCCAGGGTGTCAAATACCGCCTGAGCCCAAGGGTTCATCTTCTCGGCTTCGGTACCAGGCAAGAAACCAAGCTCCTGGCCGCCAACTGCGTAAAGCGGTCGGAAAACCATGATCTTCTTGTGCTGACGACGCTCTAGAACCGACTCAAGTCCTGCGCACAGCGCCAGAGCACTCTTACCGGTTCCGGCACGGCCACCAATTGAAACAATGCCAATTTCTGGGTCTAGTAGAGCGTCAATCGCTAGGCGCTGTTCGGCAGAGCGACCGTAAAGACCAAAGATGTCTCTATCTCCACGAACCAGCTTCACAGTCTTGGCTGCAGTCACGCGACCTAGGGCACTGCCGCGCTCCGAGTGAATGACCAAGCCGGTGTTTATCGGAAGATCCTTGGCATCCTTGTGCTTGATTTCCTCGGTGTCGTATAGGTCTGCCATCTCATCGCCGGAGAGGTTTAGGTCTGCTAAGCCGTCCCACTCTTCGCTGGCAAGTTCGTGTAGGTACTCCTCGGCACGCATTCCGATTGCGGATGCCTTGACTCGCATTGGCAAGTCTTTGGAAACTACCGTGACGTCAAAGCCTTCATTCTTTAGATTCGCAGCAACCGCCAAAATCCTGGAGTCGTTGTCCCCAAGTTGGAACCCGGTTGGCAAGATCGACTGATCGATGTGGTTTAGCTCAACCCTGAGCGTTCCACCATCGCCGACCTCGACCGGAAAGTCGAGGCGCTCGTGCTTTTTGCGAAGGTCATCTAAAAAGCGCAGTGCTTTTCTCGCGAAGAAACCAATCTCGAGATCGTTGCGCTTTTTCTCGAGTTCGTTGATAACCACGATTGGCAAAACAACTTCGTGCTCTGCGAATCTAAACATTGCTTTCGGGTCAGATAGAAGAACCGAGGTGTCGATTACAAACGTTCTGATCGCCGTTGCCTTGCTGGTGGATTTTGCCTTGCTGCTCACCGCCTCAGGGGAAACAGTCTTGGAACTTGATGACTTGGACCTGGGGCTTGAGTTAGCTGGCACCGGTTCTCCTTCTATGGCGACCTGATGCGAATCTACGCCTGGGTTTTGCTCTAGGGCAGTCGTGACACGCCCAAACCTTGGAGCGTTATCAAGCTGTTTACCTAGCTACCGAATCGTCGGTGTCGACGCTGGAAATCTCTGAGCGCTCGAAGGAAATCTACCCTTCTAAAATCAGGCCAAAGTGCCTCTGCAAAGTAAAACTCACTGTTGGCGCTTTGCCATAGCAAGAATCCACTAAGGCGTTGCTCACCTGAGGTACGAATCAATAAATCTGGATCTGGCTGGCCTCCGGTGTAAAGGTGCTCGGTGATAAGTTCCGGGGTCAAAAATTCTGCAAGCTCGTCGATTGTGGTGCCCTGGTCGGAGTGTTTTTTCAAGATTGAGCGCATCGCGTCGGCAATCTCTTTTCGACCACCGTAGGCAACCGCGAGATTCACATGGGTGCCTGAGTTCTTAGCGGTCTTACTCTCCACCTCAGCCAATCTGCGAGCCGCAGCTTCTGGCAAGCTAGCGACATCTCCCACAACCTGAAGCTGCCATCGCCCTTTATTGGCTAGTTCTTCTGCCAGCGAGACGATGATCTCAATCAGATCCTCAAGCTCCTCCGAGTGCCTACCCTTTAGGTTGTCGGTTGATAGCAGGTACAGGGTGACGTGATCGATCCGTAAATCAGAGCACCAGCCCAAAAAATCGATGATCTTCTTAGCGCCCGCTTGGTGACCCTGGCCCGCCTTTTCTAGGCCCTGAAGTGACGCCCAGCGTCTGTTTCCGTCAACCATCACGCCGATGTGCCTGGGAAGATCCTTAGGGCGCAGTTTGCTCTCGATTTGCTTCTCATAGAACCGATAGAGGAGTTTCTGCACCCCTAAAGGGTATTGCAACTTCTACGGTGTTTAGGTGGCTTAGGGTAGCAATATGAGTTTCGAGCCAGACCCGTTACACCTTCCGCTTTCAAAGCTAAAGGGAGCAGTCCAGCAAACTGAGCTAAAGCCAACCTGGCGAGGCTGGATCCACACCGGAGTATTACCGCTAGTTGTAGCAGCCGGAATCCTGCTGATTGTTTTCTCTGACGGCTGGGTTGCAAAAACGGCGGCGGCTATTTACTTCGCAAGCTCGATTTTGCTTTTTGGGAACTCCGCGCTTTACCACCGCTTCAACTGGCGACCAAGCATCAAAAAACTTCTCAAGCGGATCGATCACGCCAACATTTTCTTGCTAATTGCAGGCACCTACACCCCGCTGAGTATCTCGGCACTAAACGCTGATGACGGCGCTCTATTGCTTTCTGCTGTTTGGATCATTGCGGTGTTTGGCGTTGGTTTCCGCGTCTTTTGGATCAATGCCCCACGATGGCTCTATGTCCCTATTTACCTAGCTCTAGGTTGGGCAGCTGTGTTTTACATCGGAGACTTCTTTGAAGCCAACTGGATAGTTATGGTGCTGGTCATAGCCGGAGGATTGATGTATTCGGTGGGAGCTGTGGTCTACGGCCTAAAGCGGCCAAACCCAATTCCTAAGCATTTCGGATTTCACGAGATTTTCCACGCTTTGACTGTGGCAGCGTTCTTCTGCCACTGGGTGGCAGCACTGTTGGTTGGACTCAGTCCGATTCCTGGTTCGCTCGGTTCGGTTTAGCCGGAGGAGCCGGGCGCTCTGGCTTTGCAACCTCCATGTTTATTAGCTCCTCGGCTGCTAGCTTCTGGCGAATCTCGGAGCGGTAACGGGTGCGTCGAACCCTGCGGTTCATGTCAAAAAACAACCCAACTGCAATCAGCGCAACTCCAAATGTGGCAATGAACCCGATTGTTCCCGGGGAGTTGTAGGTATCGTCAGGAACTGGAGTTGGGCTGGTAGTTACAGCCAGAAGCGCACTAAGCAAGAAGTCCATATCTCAAGTATCCCCCACCTGGCATAACCTAGAGGTATGGCAGCCCAAGAAAATGACCTTATGGCGAACCGCTACGGTCAAATACCAAAGCTTTCGCGTGCGCGCTGGATCTGGATTTCTGCTGCTGGTGTGACGCTTATGGCGCTTGGCGCATTTGTCGCAGCGATGGCAAATTTCAACCCGGTGCAATCCAAAGACATTGGTTTTTCGGTCAAAGGGCCAACCCAAGTGGTCTTGGATTTTGAGATTTCCAAGCCAAAAGCCGCCACCGCCATCTGCACGCTCGAGTCTCTCAATGAGCAATTTTCTCAGGTGGGATTCAAGGAAATCGAAATAGGACCGCAGCCAACCGACACCGTAAGGCTGAGCGTGAGCATAAACACCACCGAATTGGCAACTACAGCCTTGGTGGATGAGTGTCGTCTCAAGTAGTATTTTGCAATCGCCCAGAATTGGGCAATCCCCGAAACCACCAAGAAGTGACCTATGACTGATTCAATGCTGCTAACCCAGGCTGCCTATGACCGTCTTAAAGACGAGTTGACCCAATTGATTACCGTTGGTCGCCACGACATCGCCAAGCGCATCCAGGACGCTCGTGAAGAGGGAGACCTCAAAGAAAACGGTGGCTATCACGCAGCCAAGGAGGAGCAGGGCAAGATCGAGGCTCGCATCAACCGCCTAGAAGAGATTCTTGCAACCTCTGAAATCGGCACCGCGGATGCCAGCGATGGGATTGTGAAGCAGGGCTTGATGATCAAGTGCAAGCTCAATGGTCGCCCAGCAGAGTTTTACCTTGGATCGCACGAGGCTTTTGAGGGCACCGAGTACGAAATTCAGATCGAAGAGGGCGACCTCGATGTTTACAGCCCAGATTCGCCAATTGGTCAGCAAGTTTTGGGCAAGAAGGTCGGCGACCAGGTCAGCTTCTCAGCACCAAACGGCAAAGAAATCACCGTTGAGATTGTTGCCGTGGAGAACTTCGAGTTCTAGTCTTCGTGCAGCTTCGGGTTTAGCCCGGCTGCCTTGAGCGACTTCATGAGGTCTTTGCGGTGCTGCTTGCCTCTGGTCTCAACGCTTAGGTTCAACTCAACCTCGGAAATCTGAAGCCCGTTGCCGTGTCTGGTGTGAAGCACCTCAACCACGTTGGCGTGAGCCGCCGCAACTGCCTCAGCGGTGCGCACCAGCTGACCTGGACGGTCAGGAAGCATCACCGAGATGTTTGTGTAGCGCTCGGAAGCTGCCAGGCCGTGGCGAATCACCCTCTGCATTAGAAGCGGATCGATGTTGCCACCGGAGAGCACGATTGCGGTGGTGCCCTTGAGCTTTAGCTTGCCGGCTAGAACCGCTGCAACCCCAACCACGCCACCAGCTTCAACCACAAGCTTTGAACGCTCCAAAACGGCCAGCATTGCCTTGGCGATCTCGTCCTCGGTAACGGTCACAATCTTGTCGACGTGCTCCAAAACCAAATCAAACGGGATCCTGCCTGGCTTTGCAACAGCAATGCCATCGGCAATGGTCGGCTGAATCTTGATCTCAACTGGCTTTCCTGCCTTCAGCGAGTCAGGCCAGCTAGCTGCTGCCTCCGCCTGAACGGCAAAGACCTTTACCTTGCGCCCAAGAGCTTGAGCTTTGAGTTTTGCTGCGGTTGCAACACCGGCGGTAAGACCGCCGCCGCCGAGGCAAACCAGGATGTTATCCACATCAGGTAGCTGCTCCATGATCTCTAGGGCAACTGTGCCCTGGCCTCGGATGATGTCCAGATCATCAAACGGTGGGATAAACACGGCACCACTTTGAGTGGTGAATTCCTTTGCGGCTACAAGCGTCTCATCAAAGATTGCCCCGGTAAGCACGACGTTTGCGCCGTAACCCAAGGTCGCCTCGTACTTTGGAAGCGATGCCCCAACCGGCATAAAGATTGTGGCTTTGACGCCAAGGATCTTGGCTGCAAGCGCCACACCCTGGGCGTGATTTCCGGCGGATGCCGCAACTACTCCCCTGGCCTTCTCCTGATCAGAGAGCTGGCTCATCATGTTGTATGCGCCGCGAAGTTTGTATGCGCCGGTACGCTGCAGGTTTTCACACTTGAACCAAATTGGCGTTCCGGTTAGCTCTGAGAGCCAATGGCTTTCTAAAACTGGAGTCTTAATCGCAATGGCGCGCACGTTTTCTAGGGCGTCGTAGAACTCGTTCAACGTTGGAGCTTTGCTGCTAGCCATTGGTTTACCTGCAATCTAAAGGTGTGTCAAAGTCTAGCGATTAGAACGAGGTGCCAATCTTGCTAAGTCGCTCAATACGCTTTGGGATTGGCGGGTGGGTTGAGAATGCGCGCTCCACAAAACCTGGCTTGATCGGGTCATTGATATACATGTGAGCCATCGAGCTTGATGCTCGGCGCATTGGTCGACCATATTCCCCAAGCTTTTGAAGTGCTGAGGCCAGCCCCTCCGGGAAGCGGGTGATCTGCGCTCCGGTGGCATCTGCGAGATACTCGCGCTGCCTAGAAACAGCGGCGGAGACCAGTGGGCCGATCAGTGCGGCGATAATCCAGCCGACCACGCCGACCAAGATCAAGACGATTTGTAGCTGACCTGCATCTCGGCTTCTACTCGCCCCCGAGAAAAAAGCCATACGAATCGCAAAGTCCGCCAGAATTCCGACCGCGGAAACCAAGCCGAAGACAATGGTGGAAACTCTGATGTCATAGTTTTTGACGTGTCCAAGCTCATGGGCCATTACGCCTTCAAGCTCACGATCGTTCATGATGTCCATTAACCCTGTGGTGGCCGCGACGACCGCATTTTTTGGATCACGCCCGGTTGCAAAGGCGTTTGGGGCCGGATCACTAATGATGTAGACCTTAGGCATTGGCATACCCTGCGAGATTGCTAGATTCTCAACCACTCTCCAGAGCCTTGGATTGTCAGCTTTCTGAATTTGATGCGCACCGCTCATCGCAATTGCTAGTGAGCTTGCGGCGAAGTATTGGAACAGCGCGTAGCCAAAGACAAACAAAATTATCCAAAGCGCACTCGATCCATTACCGCTGGCGATTCCCCACCAATAGGCAAGTCCGCCCAGCAGCAGCACAAAGCCACCGACGATAAAGAATGTATTGCGCTTATTCGCGGCAATTGCCGAATACAAAGTGGCCTCTTAGAACTTGACCGTTGGAGGCTCTTGAATCGCAGCAGGATTCTCAACCTCAAAGAATTCACGAGAGGTAAAGCCAAGGGAACGGGCAAAGAAGTTAGTTGGGAACTGCTCAATCTTGGTGTTTAGCTCGCGCACGCCACCATTGAAGAAGCGGCGGGCAGCCATGATCTTGTCTTCGGTGTCGGTGAGTTCGCGCTGCAGCTCCAAGAAGTTGACCGATGCAACCAGTTGCGGGTAGGCCTCGGATACTGCAAACAAGCTCTTTAGGGCACCCTGCAACTCACCTTCGGCCTTAGCCGCCTGGGCTGGGTGGGCTAGGGCCTCAGGGGAGACGGTAGCCGCGCGAGCACGAGTTACAGACTCAAAGACTTCGCGCTCGTGCGTGGCGTAGCCACGAACAGTTTCGATCAAATTTGGAATCAGGTCCGCTCGGCGCTTTAGCTGGATAGTGATATCACTCCAGGCTTCATCGACTCGAACCTTTAGGGTTACCAGGCCGTTGTATGTTGCCCATAGCCAAATACCGGCTACAACTACCAGGCCGAGAATGATCCAAATTGCAATGTCCACGAATACTCCTTGATTGAGACTTCTCTAGAGTATGCGAGATTTCTGGAAATTGGCTGGTAAGTGCCCCGAGTGGGACTCGAACCCACACTGTGACGATTTTAAGTCGTCTGCCTCTGCCATTGGGCTATCGGGGCAAAACTAAAGGCCCAGTTTCCTGGGCCTTTGGTTAGGTAAGTATCTACTTACCCGGACGGGCTGCCCAGGTTGAGAAGAATAATCGCGGCGAGCGGACCTGCTCGAGCGAAACTAGATCGCGGCCCAGAATCAGGTTCCAGAACCAGCCGGAGACCACGCGAATCTTACGTTCCAAGGTTGGCATGGCCAATCCGTGGTAACCGCGGTGAAACATCCAAGCCACGAATCCGACAAGCCCGATCTTTCCAGACTGGAATGC
>CANESN010000004.1 GCA_947441105.1 Micrococcales bacterium | reverse complement strand
GTGGCTGCCACATAGTCGCGCTCCACCTGCTCGCGCTCACCCTTACGCAATAGACCGTGATCCACAAACACCGCGGTTAGTTGATCGCCAACCGCCTTGTGAACTAGCGCTGCGGCAACCGCTGAGTCGACTCCACCGGATAGACCGCAAATTACTCTGGCGTCTCCAACCTGAGCGCGAATCTTTTCGATTTGCTCGGCAATCACATTGCCGGAATTCCAAGTTGGCTCAATGCCAGCGCCTTGATAGAGGAAGTTGGTCAGGACATTCTGACCCTGCTCGGAGTGCTTGACCTCTGGGTGCCACTGCACGCCATAGATTCGCTGAGATTTGGATTCAAATGCTGCAACCGGGGTTGTATCGGTGGATGCCAAAACATCAAAGCCCTCCGGTGCAACCATCACCTGGTCACCGTGGCTCATCCAGCAGATTTGCTGCATTGGCTGGTTGCCGAGCAAGACACCTGAACTGTTTAGGTTCAGCTGAGTCGCGCCATACTCGCGCTTTCCGGTCTTATCCACCCGACCACCAAGTGCCTGGGCTAGGACCTGGAAGCCGTAGCAAATTCCCAACACCGGAATGCCTAGTTTGAGAATCGCTGGATCTAGCTGAGGGGAGTTCTCCTCGTAAACACTCGATGGACCACCGGAGAGAATAATTGCTGCCGGGTTCTTGGAAGCCACCTCGCTTGCGGTGATGTTGTGGTGCACAATCTCGGAGTAGATATTTGCTTCGCGAACTCGTCTTGCAATCAACTGTGCGTACTGAGCACCGAAATCAACAACTAGCACCGGCTTCATTTTTGACCTTCAATTTCGCTGAGTTGCTTGCGGGCTAGCTTGGCGTAGTAGGACTCGGTGAAAAAGCTAAGCAGTGGCACAACGCCACCGGCAGCAATGATCAAGAACCTAAAGAACGACCAGCGCATCAAAGTCCAGAGTCTGAAATCGGCAAACAGATACAGCACATATAACCAGCCGTGAACGATAAGGATTGCAACCGTTAGGTTTACCCCTACCTCCGGCAACCCCTCACCCTCAATTCCGTACTGCTCGAAAGTGATAAACCCGTTAGGGCCGAACAGCCAAAGGTCAAAACCTAGAAATGGCAGGCGGCGAATTCCCCAGGTGATCATCAGAAGCAACAGAAACGTTCCAGTGATGTAGCTGGATGCAGTAAAGAGTTTTAGAACCTTTTTTACTTGCTCAATTTGGGAAGCGGCAGGGCCTGTCATAAATGAAGTTTACTTTAGGCAAGGGTGGCTAATGCGTCCAGAACAGCAGACTTGCACTGATCAGCCGTGGTGGCCGCGAGTGCGACCTTCGCAACCTCTTGTGCTTGCTCTAAAGTCACCGCGGATAGCGCTGACCTAACCGCACCTACCTGGCTCCTTGATGCAGAAACAGAGTTGAAACCCAAACCAGCCAACACAACAGCAAACGCTGGGTCAGATGCCGATTCACCACAAACACCGGAAGAAATTCCAGCTTTCTCTGACTCACTCGCGATCACCTGCAGCATTCGAACCAATGCCGGTTGCCAGGGGTTCAGTAGTGCTCCCAGGCCGGCATTCATGCGGTCAGCGGCAAACAAATACTGCGATAGGTCGTTAGTGCCCACCGAGATGAAATCAAGCTTGCCGGCTAAATCTGCTAGCGCCATTGCAATGGCCGGAGTCTCAACCATGATGCCGACCTTGTAGTCACCTGAGCCTCTGGCTAGCTCGGCAAACTCAATTGCTTCGGATGCGGTGGCAATCATTGGTGCCATTACCCAAACCTCGCGGCCGGTTTCTTTGCGAGCAACCTCCAAAGATTCCAGCTGATCGATTAGGAACTGACGGTGGTCTTGAATTAGGCGGAAACCACGAATACCAAGGGCTGGGTTTTCCTCGTGAGGCATGTCTAAAAACGGCACCGGCTTATCGCTACCGGCATCGATGGTGCGGACAACAATCGGTCCCTCGGGCGCTGCCTTTAAAATCTCGGCATAAGACTTTGCCTGCTTGGTAGCCGGTGGCATGGTGGTCTCGGACAGATAAAGCAGCTCGGTGCGGAATAGTCCCACGCCATTGGCAGCGGTGGTCGCTGCCTGTATGGAGTCCTCTAGCGAGCCGATGTTTGCGCGCACCGGAATGATCGGGTCCAAGCTCTTTGCCACAAAGCTGATTGCCTTGGTTGCCATCGAGGCATCGCCACCGACAACCACGCGGTCGCCGACCGGATCAACCAAAACCTGCATGCCGTCGACAAGGTCAACCGCCTGGGGGCAGCAGACTAGCGCTGGGATTGATCTGGAACGGCAAATGATTGCGGTGTGAGAGGTTGGTCCACCCTTGATGGTCACAACACCTACAACAGCATCTGTGAACTGCGCGGTATCAGCTGGAGAAAAGTCATCGCCCACTATTACGTAAGACCCAGTGGTTGGAAGATCTAGGCCCATGTGAATGCCAGAGATATGAGCGGCAACTCTTCTAGCTAGATCCTTTAGGTCAACCAAGCGCTCTTCGAAGGCGGCATCGCCGGCAAAAATTGCATCCAGTGAATCAACTGCGACAATAAATGCGGTGGCAGCATTCCAACCGGATTCGATTTCGGCAATCGCGGTTTCAAATAAATCTTCATCTTCCAAAAGCATTTTCAGGGCCTCGAAAATCTCCGCGCTGGTCTCACCCGCTTTAACCGACAGCTCGTCTAGGTATCCAGCAACGTGGTGGATTGCTCCCCGGAGGGTTTCCTTTTCACCCGCTGCATCGCCAGCGTGCTTGGCGGGTCCCGGCAGTGTTGCCTGAGGCTTTACGCGAAAGACTTCGCCGCGAACGGCATTTAGGCCAACGCCTAAGCCAGTAAGGATTGTTCCGGAAGCTAGCGTCACCACTAGCCCTTCAAGAAATCTTTAATCTGGGCAAAAAGTGCATCTGCGACAGCCTGGTCGTCGGTTTCTACCTCGACAACCATCTGCTCACCAGTTTTGGCTTTTAGAGCCATCATGCGTAGCGGTGAGTTGGCGAGCACTAGATCCTCGCCTGCCTTGCCCATGCGAACGGTAAGTCCGGACTCCTTGACTAGCTTCACAATTTGACCTGCTGGTCTAGCGTGCAAGCCGATTGGATCCTCAATGGTTACGGTCGTGGTGATCATCGATGCGACTTACCTCCTGGTTATCGTTCGAGAATAACAAGAATTACCCCGCTAATTCGGGTCTTGCAAACCTTAGTCATTAGATTCCCTGGCGCGCTGGTCCATCACCAGACGCCACCAGAGGTAAAAAGCGGCAAGTGCAAAGAATGCCCACTCCACCGCGTAAAAAGCAGTGAGCCAGTTAATTTCGACTTCCTGCTGCCTTATGCCAATCGTGATTGGTTCAAGATCGTGCTCAATTCCGGACTGCAAAATCAAATACGCAGGATACGAGGCAATCGGAATTTGCGAATAAACATTGACCAGCTGGCCAAGCGCTACCGAATCAAAATCGGCATCGCTTGATCTTTTGACCGGCTCGCTTGGTTCGATATATCCCACTGCCGAAATCTCGATGTTCTCAAGTTTCTGCTGCGCAGATTTGACCGCAGCTAAATCTTCCGAGAATCCAATCGCCAGGGTTAGCGATGCATCTTGAACTAAAGAGTTTGTTATTAGCCAATAACCGTCTCTGGTCGAACCATCTGGCTCAAGCTGCAAGCGACCACCGATGATGTGGGAGTTCTGCGGATCGATTGTTGCCGTGAAGGTGGCAAGCCGGTCATAGACCGGTTTGTCAATCGGAGTGTTTGGTGCAATCAAATCCGCCAGTGGCCTAGGGGCAGCCTCTTCGACGCTCACGCCGACAGTATTGAAGGTTCGAGAAAGTTGCCACTGCATTGCAAAAGCGAATGCTGCTGCGGTGAGCATTGCGATCAGTAATCCCGCGATCCACTTGGGCCTGCGGGCAACCTCCCAAAAACTGGGCTGTCTCATTTACTGGTACTGGTTGACGACGACGTCCACGCGCTGGAATTCCTTGAGATCGGAATATCCAGTGCTTGCCATCGAGCGGCGAAGTGCTCCAATTAGGTTGCTGGTGCCCTCGGCGTTATCGGCAGGTCCAAGCAAAATGTTCTCCATCGGAGCGTGTGAGCCAACCCACACTCGGTTGCCCCTCGGTAGCTTCTCGCTAACTGCTTCTTGACCCCAGTGCCAACCGTGTCCAGGTGCCTCAGCAGATCGCGCCAAAACGGTTCCAAGCATCACGGCATCCGCACCACAGGCAATTGCCTTCACGATATCTCCAGAGGTGCCAAGGCCACCGTCTGCGATCACGTGAACATAGCGCCCACCTGATTCGTCCATGTAGTCACGTCGGGCAGCTGCAACATCAGCAACCGCGGTTGCCATTGGAGCGTGAATGCCCAAAATCTTGCGAGTTGACGAGGCAGCACCGCCACCAAAACCAACTAGCACACCGGCTGCGCCGGTGCGCATCAGGTGCAGCGCAGCCTTGTAGCTTGCAGCGCCACCGACCATGACAGGAACATCTAGTTTGTAGATGAACTCTTTAAGGTTCAGCGGTTCCTGATTCTTGGAGACGTGCTCTGCAGAAACTGTGTTTCCGCGAATCACGAACATCTCAACACCGGCCTTGAGCACGACACTCGAGAACTCCTGGGTGCGCTGCGGGGAAAGCGCTCCGGCAACGGTGACGCCGGCTGCGCGAATCTCTGCCAGGCGAGCGGTGATTAGCTCCGGCTGAATTGGCTGGGCATAGATGCGCTGCAGCACTGCCGTGGCATCTGCCTCTTTGGCGTTTGCAATTTCCTCAAGCTGCTGAGTTGGGTCTTCGTAGCGAGTCCAAAGTCCCTCAAGATCCAAAACACCGAGACCACCTAGCTTGCCAAGAGCAATTACGGTGGCCGGGCTCATGGCCGAGTCCATTGGGGCTGCTACAACCGGAAGATCGAACTTGTAAGCGTCGATCGCCCAGGTGGTAGAAACGTCCTCCGGGTCGCGAGTTCGGCGAGTCGGCACTACCGCGATGTCGTCGAAAGAAAATGCCCTGCGGGCATCCTTGCCGCGACCAATTTCAACCTGATTCATCTGGGCCTCCTAGCGAGTGCCGTAGTTGGGAGCTTCGATGGTCATCTGAACATCGTGCGGGTGCGATTCACGCAGTCCCGCAGCCGTGATTCGAACAAACTTGCCGCGCTGTTGTAGCTCCGGAATAGTTCCCGCACCTACGTAGCCCATAGATGCGCGCAAGCCACCCACAAGTTGGTGGACAACCGATGCAACCGATCCACGGTAAGGCACTCGGCCTTCGATGCCCTCAGGAACCAGTTTGTCCTCGCGAAGCACATCGTCCTGGAAGTAGCGGTCCTTGGAGTAAGACTTTGCCAATCCGCGGGACTGCATAGCCCCCAGGGATCCCATGCCGCGATAGGTCTTGTACTGCTTGCCGCCTACGAAAGTGATATCTCCTGGCGCTTCGTCGGTGCCAGCCAAAAGTGATCCGAGCATTACGGAGTTTGCTCCGGCAACCAGCGCCTTTGCAATATCTCCCGAGTACTGCAATCCACCGTCGGCGATAACAGGGATACCCGCAGGCTTAGCCGCGAGCGACGCCAAATAAACAGCAGTCACCTGTGGAACACCGACTCCAGCAACAACACGAGTGGTGCAAATTGAACCTGGACCAACACCGACCTTGACGCCATCGACACCTGCGTCTACCAGCGCCTGAGCGCCCTCGCGGGTTGCAACATTGCCACCGACGATGTCGGTGAACTTAGCGACCGGCTCGCCCTTGAGCTTGCGAATCATGTCCAACACGGCAGTGTTGTGTCCGTGTGCGGTATCCACAATCAACATGTCCACACCGGTTTCAACCAGCGCCATTGCGCGCTCCCAGGAGTCTGGGCCAACACCAATTGCTGCGCCAACTAGCAATCGACCAGCGCCATCCTTGGATGCGTTTGGATACTTCTCGCTCTTGTCAAAGTCCTTTACGGTGATTAGCCCGCGAAGTTTTAGGTCATCGTCCACCAGCGGCAGCTTCTCGATGCGGTGCTGGGCCAACATCGCCATTGCCTCGTCTGGGTTGATGCCAACCTTGCCGACAATGAGCGGCATTGGGGTCATGACGTCTTTTACCAAAGTTGTGGTGCGCTGCACCTCGAGCACAAAGCGCATATCTCTGTTGGTCACAATTCCGACCAACTTGCCATCTTCATCAATTACCGGAAGGCCTGATACGCGGTATTTGCCGCAGAGGTCATCTACTTCCTGGATGGTGGCATAGGCGGTGGTGGTGACCGGGTGGGAGACCATTCCGGCTTCGCTTCTTTTTACGAGGTCAACCTGAGTTACCTGATCGTCAATCGAGAGGTTGCGGTGCAGAATGCCCAAGCCGCCCTGTCTGGCCATTGAAATTGCCATCCTGGCCTCGGTCACTGTGTCCATAGCTGAGGAAATAAGCGGGACGTTGATGGAGATGTTTCGAGAAACCTGAGTCTGGGTGCTTACCCCGGATGGCATCACATCTGATTGCCCAGGAAGCAGCAGGACGTCGTCATAGGTGAGTCCGACTAGGGAAAATGGGTCTGGAAGCTCCAATTGTCAATCCTCTACTTGTGGTGGATTCGTTTCCTAATTCTAGCCAAGCAATCACTCCTATAAATAAGGTGCATTTTCGAAGGTATTGAAATCTTTTTGAAACCAAAGATTTATGGCCTGAGCGGAATGCCGCTAGGTTTACTTTGCTAATGTTTTTGAGAGTCCCCAACGGGGCTTCTGAGCAAAGTAGCTCATTACGATTTGGAGGACAGGTGCAATTCCTCTCTGCCAGCAATCCCAAGCGATTGCTCTCATCCCTTTTACTGCTTCTTATCGCCATGGTTCTGGGTTTTGGCCTAGGTGCAACCCCTGCGAGCGCCGACAGCGTCGGTGAAGATTTAGAGCGCGGAATTACCGGAAACGTAAAGCTTGATGGTGAGCCACTTGGTGGCGTCCGCATGATTGTTGAGGGCGGTGGCTACAACGCCGAAACCGTTACCGGAGCTGATGGCAAGTGGTACATCGGTGTTCCTGGAGTCGAAGGCGATACCTACAAGGTCACTCTGGACCAAGAGACTCTGCCCGAGGGCATCGCAGTTACCGGTGAGGGTGGCGCAACCAAAGACGTCGTACTTGGAAAGACCAGCCCGTTGGTTTCCAATTTCTTTATCGGTGAGGGGACTCGCGTCACCGTATCTGTGTTTGACCAGGTCGTTGCGCGTTTGATCTACGGCCTGAACTTCGGTCTAATGCTTGGTCTTGCTGCAGTTGGTCTGTCGCTGGTCTTTGGCACCACCGGTCTTTCAAACTTTGCACACTCCGAAATGGTTACCTTCGGTGCTGTTGCAGCGTTGGTTTTGGGCGCGGGACTTCAGCTTCCAATGTGGGTGGCTATCCCAGCCGCAGTATTGCTCTCCGGTGCGATGGGCTGGGCGCTGGACGCCGGGCTCTGGAAACCTTTGAGAAAGCGCGGCCTTGCGCTGGTTCAGCTGATGATTGTGTCCATTGGTCTATCGCTGACCGCTCGCTACCTGTTCCAGTACTTCGTAGGTGGTGGCACTGAGCAGCTTCCTGGTGCAGACTCCACCATGGTTCCACTATTTGGTTCCGTTGCGCTTTCGATGACCGACTTGGTTTCCATGGCTATCTCGATTGTTGTGATCATGGGATTTGCTTGGTGGCTACTTAAAACTAAGACCGGTAAGGCGACCCGAGCTATCTCCGACAATCCAGATCTAGCTGCAGCCTCGGGTATTGACGTCGACAAGGTGATTCGCACCGTTTGGATCATCTCGGGAGCACTCGCAGGTCTTGCAGGAGTGCTCTGGGCTTACTTCCGCCCGGGAATCAAGTGGGACATGGGTGCCCAGATTTTGCTATTGATTTTCGCAGCCGTCACCTTGGGTGGATTGGGCACCGCATTCGGAGCGCTAATCGGTTCGCTAGTGGTTGGCATCCTGGTTGAAACCAGCTCGCTGTTTATCCCTGCCGACCTCAAGTACGTCGGTGCACTGGTAGTTCTCATCGGAATCTTGCTGTTCAGACCTCAAGGTTTGCTCGGCAAAAAACAGCGGATAGGTTAGGAGGTCGACCATGGACTGGGGATCAATTCTCAATAACACCCTCGCGGGCCTACTAACTCCAACCATTTTGGCGTTTGCTCTGGCAACCCTGGGTCTGGCTATGCACTTCGGTTTTGCCGGATTGTTGAACTTTGGTATCGCGGGCTTTATGGCCGTAGGTGCTTACGGATACGCGATCAGCGTGCTCACCTTCGGACTACCTTGGTGGGCCGGCATGATTATGGGTGTTGCCGCTTCTGTGGTGTTCGCGCTCATCATGGGTATTCCAACCCTGCGACTTCGCGGTGACTACCTGGCCATCGTGACCATCGCGGCAGCTGAA
Source organism: Micrococcales bacterium (assembly GCA_947441105.1). Classification (GTDB taxonomy): domain Bacteria; phylum Actinomycetota; class Actinomycetes; order Actinomycetales; family Microbacteriaceae; genus Aquiluna. The sequence goes on along the minus strand of CANESN010000004.1, from coordinate 12,449 downwards.
ATTCTGCGTCTTTTGTTCCTGACCACAGCTTTTGAGCCGGTTACCGGTAGCGCCGACGGCCTATTCGGTTACAACAACTCCGGCGGCTTTGCTGACGCAAACCCATTCCCACCCGGAGACTACGGCTGGGGTCCTTGGACCTACAACGAGCAGACCCTGTGGATGCTGGTCTTTGGTCTAACGGTGCTCGCTGTCGCAACCTTGTTGCTTTGGGCTCTGATGCGCTCCCCTTGGGGCCGCGTGGTAAAGGGCATTCGCGAGGATGAGGATGCGGTTCGCGCTTTGGGTAAGAACGTCTTTGCATACAAGATGCAGGCGCTAATCATCGGTGGTATCTTCGGCGCCCTCGGTGGCATCGTGCTGGCAACCAGCACCAACGTATCGCCTGGTGTCTACGTGACTTCGTTGACCTTCTTCCTTTGGACTGCACTGCTTCTTGGAGGCGCTGCAACAATCTTTGGTCCGGTTCTGGGTTCGATCATCTTCTGGGTGCTGCAGGCCTTCCTGACCAACATCTTGCCTGCCTTGGCAGAGTCCGGCATCCTGCCGGTATCTGGTATCCAGGCAGCCACCTTGCGCTACGTGCTAGTTGGTATCGGTTTGATGCTGATTGTGATCTACCGTCCGCAGGGTATTTTCGGAGACAAGAGGGAGATGACCTTTGTCAAGTAATTCAGAGAGCCAGAAGTCAACCGGACTACACATCGGAGTTGCAGCTCCAGGAGTGAAGAAGGTTGACCCGATTCTGGTCATCGACAGTGTGAAGAAAAGCTTCGGCGGTCTAACCGCGGTAGATGTCGAGCACCTGGAGATTCCTCGCGGGGCAATCACCGCACTGATCGGTCCTAACGGTGCCGGTAAGACCACCCTGTTCAACCTGCTAACCGGTTTCGACAACCCTGACACTGGAGCTTGGTCTTTTGAGGGCAAGCAGTTGGCTGGCATTTCATCTTTCAAGGTCGCCAAGATGGGTCAGGTTAGAACCTTCCAGCTCACCAAAGCGCTGAGCCTATTGACCGTGCTTGAGAACATGAAGCTCGGGGCTAAGAACCAGACCGGTGAGAAGCTGTTGAACTCGCTATTCCCATTCCTTTGGCGCAAGCAAGATAACGAGCTTGAGGTCAAGGCCATGGAGCTGCTCAGACGATTCAAGCTGGATGCCAAGAAGGACGACTTCGCAGCATCACTATCCGGTGGTCAGCGCAAGCTTCTAGAAATGGCTCGTGCCCTAATGACCGATCCGGTGCTGGTTATGTTGGATGAGCCAATGGCAGGTGTGAACCCTGCTTTGACTCAGTCACTTCTTGAGCACGTGCTAAACCTCAAAAAGGAGGGTATGACCGTGCTCTTCGTTGAGCACGATATGCACATGGTTCGCCACATCGCCGACTGGGTGATCGTAATGGCCGAAGGTAAGGTCGTGGCAGAAGGTGCTCCAGACACCGTTATGAAGGAACAGGCAGTTATCGATGCCTACCTCGGTGCCCACCAGGATACCGACCTCGGTGTCGTTACCGGTCGCATCAAAGTCATCAGCGAGGAAGGCAAGTAAATGACTCGCGTTGTAGAAGTTAAAGATCTAGTAGCCGGTTACCTACCGGGTGTAAACATCCTCAACAGCACCAACCTCTATGCCGATAAGGGTGAGCTAATCGGAATCATCGGTCCTAACGGTGCCGGTAAGTCCACCCTGCTGAAGGCAATCTTTGGTCTGGTTAAGGTTCGTGAGGGATCGATCACCCTAAACGGTGAGAACATCACCGGTCTCAAGCCAAACCAGCTGGTTTCAAAGGGCGTGGGCTTTATCCCGCAGAGCAACAACGTCTTCCCCTCCCTAACCATTGAAGAGAACCTGCAGATGGGCATCTTCCAGGAGCCTTCGAAATACAACGAGCGCTTGGAGTTCGTAGTTTCGATTTTTGAGGAGCTTGGTAAGCGTCTAAAGCAGCGTGCTGGTTCGCTTTCAGGTGGTGAGCGCCAGATGGTTGCCATGGGTCGCGCACTGATGATGAACCCTGCTGTTCTTTTGCTTGATGAGCCTTCCGCAGGTTTGTCTCCTGTCCGCCAAGACGAGGCATTCCTTCGCGTCTCCGAAATCAACAAGGCTGGCGTGACCTGCATCATGGTTGAGCAGAACGCCCGCCGCTGCCTGCAGATCGCTGACCGTGCCTATGTATTGGATCAGGGCAAGGATGCAGTCGTAGGAACCGGCCGTGAGCTTCTAAATGACCCACAGGTCATTGGCCTCTACCTCGGAACCCTGGGTGCCTAATAGGCCTTCTCCTGGTCTCTGGCTGGCCGTTGGCGCTGGCGTCGGTGTCGCTGTTGGTGTTGCCATCAATAATGTCGCAATGTCTTTAGCGGTTGGCATTTCTTTAGGCGCTGTCTTGGACTTCTCCACCCGCAAGAAATAGAACTAAAACAAAGAACCCCCCGGCCAATGGCCGGGGGGTTCTTTTTGGTAACTAGTTACTAGCCACGGATGGTGACTGGAACGTTGTTTCCGTCGAACTGCTGAATCAGGATGTTACCGTCGGTTGGGTCACCCAACTCGTTGAAGGTAACGTTGCCCGATGGGCCATCGTAGTCGGCGGTTCCGCCGGCGTTGATGATGTCAGCACACTCGGCGAACGAGGTACACTTCTGGCCGTTGCCGGATCCACCGGAAACTTCCTGTAGCTTCACGGACATGTTTGCACCTTCGGTGCTACGTGCCTCAAGAGCTGCAAGAGCTAGAAGAACAACTGCGTCGTAGGACTCAGGACCGTAGGCGTTTAGCTCTAGAGGAGCGTTGCCCTCTGCCTGCCAGTTCTCGTCCATGCGCTTGATGAAGTCACCAATCTTGGACTCGTTTACACCTGGGTAGGTACCCTTAGCGCCCTCGAGGGTACCGGCTGGGAAGCCGTCCTTCTCAGGGGAGTAGTTGGTTAGGTTACCGTCAACGAAGTAAAGCTTGTTACCAGGGAACTGAGCTACTAGCTCAGGAACGATGGTACGAACCTCGTCGAAGGTGATCAGAACGATAGCGTCTGGTCCACCAGCAAGTGCTTCTGCAATCTGGCTGCTGAAGTTGGTGTCACCAGTGTTGTAGGTAGGTGCAGCTAGAACCTCGCCACCAGCAGCAGTGAATGCTGCGGTTACGAACTCAGCTAGACCGGTTCCGTAGGAGTCGTTCAGAACGATCATCGAGATCTTCTGGTGTCCGTCTTCTGCGATTAGGTTACCTAGCACCTCACCCTGAAGGACGTCAGATGGAGCGGTACGGAAGTACAGACCCTTGTCCTCGTAGGTGGTTAGTGCAGCCGAAGTGTTTGCAGGGGAGAACTGAATCACACACTCTGCAACCAAACGGTCGATGAACTGTAGAGAGGTACCGGACGATGCAGCACCGACAACAGCCTCAACACCTGCGTTTAGCAGACGTGGGATCTCGGTGTCGTATGCCTTGTTGTCGGTGTCACCAGAGTCACCCAAGGTGGCCTCGATGGTGATGCCCTTGCCGGCCTCGTTGATGTCCTTGATAGCTAGTGCAACACCAGCCTCTTCAGGTGGTCCTAGGAATGCTAGGTTACCGGTAAGCGGTAGAGCGGTTCCTAGCTTTAGAGTTAGGTCGCCTTCCTGCTCTGGGCCAAGCTCACAACCGCCAGGAGTGGTGGTAGCAGCTGCGCTAGTCTCCGACTCGGTGGCTTCAGTCTCAGTGGTAGTCGCCGCACAACCCGCCAAAGCCGCTGCGCTAAGTGCAAATACACCTAGTACCGAAGCGGTCTTGAGGGCCAAGCGTGACTTGATGTTGATTTCAGTCATTCTTGCTCCTTGAATAGCAATTAGAGGGCAAGTGTGGGCAAACGCTCACACTGCTAGGCAAAAGCATACTGAAATTGCCCGATATCGAGTAGCAAAAGCTACGGAAAAGACGAGCCCGCGAGCACTAACTAATCGAATTCCGTAGATTAGTGCTCATTTTCCTTCTGAATCAGAAGCAAAGTAACAAGTCAGTCTTCGAAATTGGTTGAATGTTCCGCCAAGTGAGCAGTGGGTAACAATTAGGTTTCAGCTAGCCCTGGTCAATTACAGGCATCGCACGGCGCTTGTTTCGGATCGCGTCGAAGGTGAGCACCACCAGTGAAAGCCAAACCAAACCAAAGCCAACCCAACGAACCGCGGGCATTGGCTCGCCCAAAATAAAGAAGGCGGTTAGAAATTGCAGCACCGGAGTCATGTATTGGATAAAGCCAATTGTGGACAGTGGAATCCTGGAGGCTGCGGCACCAAACAGGATCAGCGGCACCGCGGTGAGGATTCCAAAGCCGATCAGCACAAATGCGTTGCTCGGAGAATCCAAAAGCGTGATGTGCTCACTGGATGCAACGAACGCCAGCTGGGCAAGGGCAATTGGAATGACCAGCAAAGACTCCAGAGCGAAGGACTGAGTGGCTTGAATCTTGCCGCCAACCTTGTTTTTCGATAGCGAGTAAATTGCAAAACTGAAAGCCAAGATCAATGCAATCCAAGGCGGTCGGCCATAGTCCAAGGTCAATACCGCAACCGCAACCAAGCCAATCGCAAGCGCGATCCACTGCGGAGTTCTTAGGCGCTCTCCTAAAAACACCACTGCGAACAAGATCGTGATCAGTGGGTTTATGAAGTAGCCAAGCGAGGACTCAATTGTGTTTCCGGTTGCCACCGCAACCACGTAGGTCTCCCAGTTGATGAAGATAAAAATTGAGGCGACTGCCAGCCACTTGAGTTTCTTGGGAGATTTCAGAAGCTCGACAATCTTTCCCCAACCGCGGATTACCGTGAGCACCACGGCTGCGAACAAGAATCCAAAAACCACTCGCCAAACCACTACCTCGAGCGGGTTGGCAAAGTCAGTTGCGGTAATAATCAGCGGGAATGATCCCCAGATCAGATATGCGCTTACGCCCAGCAGCAAACCGGTGGAGTGGCTCGAACGTGTCTTCACCCCAAAAGCCTAGGGGTTAAACGAAAACGACCCAGGTTTCCCTGGGTCGTCCTCTAAATGATTTAGCGCTCGATGATCGCTAGTACGTCGCGGGCAGAAAGTACTAGGTACTCCTTGCCGTCGTACTTTAGCTCGGTGCCGCCGTACTTCGAGAAGATAACGCGGTCACCGACCTTTACGTCAACTGGAATGCGGTCACCCTCGTCGCTGAAACGACCTGGACCTACCGCGACAACCTCAGCCTCCTGAGGCTTCTCCTTTGCGGTGTCTGGAATAACCAGACCGGATGCGGTTACCTGCTCTGCCTCAATTGGCTGAACAACAATGCGATCTTCGAGTGGCTTGATAGAAACCGACACTTTGACCTCTTCTTTTCTTAAGATTTGTGATTTAGCAGACTCGGTGTTTGAGTGCTAATAAAACTTTACGGCGAAATTAGCACTCAGTCAAGGTGAGTGCTAGTAGCAGGACCGATAGCCTTGAACCATGAATCATCTGCTGACCGCCGAGGCACTGCGCCTTTTGGACGAGGTTGGCGAGATTGATTCCAAAGCCGATGTGCTCTCAATCATCACCAAACTTCGAAAAGCCGGACATCCGGCACTATTGGTAACCGAGGTCATCACCCAGGCCAGGCTAAGAACCAGAGCAAAGACAAAATTTGGAGACTTTGCTAAGAACCTGCTCTTCACCGAGGCGGGATTAGAGCAGGCCACAAGGCTTCAGGTGGCAGCCATGCATGCCGAGAGATTCAAAGAAAACGGCTTCACCACCATCGCGGACCTAGGTTCCGGTATCGGTGCCGACTCATTGGCCTTTGCGGCCCTAGGGCTGTCCGTCACCGCGGTCGAGCAAGATTCAGACACGGCAGCCTTGGCCGCTTACAACCTGGCGGCTTTCCCCGATGCCAAGGTGGTGGTGGCAGATGCCACAACATTTGACACCTCGGGTTTTGATGCACTCTGGCTTGATCCGGCAAGACGTGACCTCGAGCGAAAAGCCGCCAAGCACATCACGCTTGCGCCTTCTGACTTCAGCCCGGATTTGGATTGGTGCTTTGCGCAAGCTAAGCCCAAGGGCATAAAGCTTGGTCCGGCATTCCCACTGGATCTAATACCCGACGGTGTTGAAGCTCAGTGGGTCTCACACCAGGGCGATTTAGTGGAGCTCACCCTTTGGTTCGAAGGGCTAAGTGAAAGAGTTGGGCGCTCTGCTCTAATGATGCGAGATGGCAAGCGCTACCTCTTTGAAGGAGCGGGCCAGGAGCGGGCCGAAACCGCTGAATTAGGTCAATTCCTTTACGAGCCGGACAACTCGCTGATCCGTTCCCAGCTGATGGGCGAATTTGCCAACCAGCAAAACCTGACAACGGTTTCAGATGGGATTGCATATCTCACTAGCGACAACCTGACCCAATCACCTTGGCTAAAGGCCTACGAACTGGTCGAGAACCTGCCGCTGGACGAGGGGGCGATTCGCAAAGCCCTTGCCTCACGGGGAATTGGAAAACTTGAAATCAAAAAACGCGGTGTCGATATCACACCCGAGCAACTGCGTCCAAAACTTAAGTTAAAGGGAGAAGGCGCCGCCTCCTTGATTCTCACGAAGGTAGGCGACGCCCGTCGAGCTCTTATAGTTCAACCGATTAGCTATTAGCGGTCACCGAAGTGCATGCCGCCCATTCCGCGCTCGAATTCATAGAAATCTGGACCCATGTGATCGAGTCCGAATCCGCCCGAAAATAGCAGAACCTGGGCAATTACCCCGAGGATTCCGAAAAGGATCCAGCCGGCTAGGTGGATGTAACCCAGAACAATTCCGGTTAGCGCCAATGCTCGGCCAGCCTCTGCGGTTTGCTTGATTTGCTTGAGAGCGATGTGACCGGTGATTACCGCTACCAGCGCACCCACAACGCTAACTGCGCTTGCCAAGGAGACTACTGAAAGGGTGTTGAGCGACGCCCAGTCAAACTTCTTGTTCCCTGCAGGCGCTGCAGCAACAACTTCCTCGGCAACTGCCTGAGGTTCTGATTTCTTTTCTGCCATCTATTTCCTTTGGTTGGTAGAGCCAAAGACTGGCAGGTCAGCGTGATAGAACGCTGGGGGAAAGCTGGGAGGTTCTAGGGAGTCTGAACCTGTGTGACGTCGAGCGTGGATTCAGAACCAAAGCCCATTCCAGATGGTTCACGGCCGGCCATTACCAGCTGCGAGCCTAGTGCCGCGATCATGGCACCGTTATCGGTGCAGAGCTGGAATCTTGGAATTCGAAGTTCGATGCCGTTGGCGTCACAGCGCTTTTGTGCCTCTTCGCGAAGCCTGGCATTCGCCACCACGCCGCCACCCAAGAGCAGTCGATTCACCCCAAAGTCTTTGCAGGCGTTGATTGCCTTTGTTAGTAGCACATCAACCACGGCCTCACGGAAGCTGGCCGCCACATCTGCCTTAGAGAATTCTTCACCGGAATCCTGAGCCTTCTCGACATGTCGTGCGACCGCAGTCTTGAGCCCTGAGAATGAGAAGTCATAGCGATGCTTCTCCATATCCTTTGGGAGCGTAAGTCCCCTTGGGAAACGAATGTTTGCAGCCCCATCGGCGGCCAACTTATCAATTTGCGGACCCCCCGGATATGGCAAGCCCAAAACCCTTGCCACCTTGTCGAAGGCTTCTCCGGCAGCGTCGTCGATGGTCTCCCCCAAAAGCTCCACGTCGTTGAGCAGGTGCCTGACCAAAAGCAAAGAGGTGTGCCCACCGGATACCAGTAGTGCGATGGTTGGGAGCTCAACCGCTCCGCGTTCTAGAACATCTGCGCCGACATGTCCGACCAGGTGGTTCACGGCATAGAGCGGCTTGTTGTGGGCGAGGGCAAGACCCTTGGCTGCACCGATTCCAACCATCAGCGCCCCAGCTAACCCAGGGCCATTGGCAACCGCAATTGCATCGATATCGGTCATGGAGAGCTTGGCCTCTGCCAGGGCTTTTTCTAGCGTTGGTCTAATGGCCTCAAGGTGCGCTCTCGCGGCAACCTCTGGAACCACGCCACCATATTTGGAGTGCTCATCCATTGAGCTGTGAAGTGCGTTAGCCAGCAGTCGGTTTCCCTGCACGATGCCAACCCCGGTTTCATCGCAGGTGGATTCGATGCCGAGCACGATTGGCTGCCTGATCGCAAGGCGCATGATCAGTGCGTCAACTCCGGCAGGTTGGTAGTAACGCTTTCGAAGATCAATCTGAACAAAACCTAAATCTAGGTAAAGCGCGATCGCAGCTTGATTGTCTGCCCTGACTTCGAGCATCAGCTGCTCGGAACCCGACTCTTTTGCCTTTGCTATCAGCTGATGCATAAGCTGACGACCGAGCCCTAGGCCGCGCTTGTCAGCGGCAATGCCAATGGTTTGGATGTCCGAACTAAAGGAACCCACAGTCGTTGAGAGCCCGGCATAGCCAATCAATTCAGTATCAAAGATCCCTAGGTAATAGGTGTGACTAGCGTCAAGCTCGGCAGCCATGCTGGTTGCAGACCACGCGTCATCGGGAAATAGTTTTTGCTCTAAATCCATCACGGTCGTGAGGTGCTCTTTGCCAAGTTGCAAAAACTCCATTAGCCAGTCACCCGCTTTCCAGCTGATGGCGCAACATCCGGCGATCTCAAATAAAGCGCTGACGCCTCACTGAGATCAATGCCTGCGGCCTTGGCCCAGAGTGCATACCTGCCAACCAGCTCCGCATTGCACTTGCCATCGACCTGGGCAAAGCCTTCAAATTGGTCAAGCTGTTCGGGCTTGAGCACGGCCGGCCCAAAGACTCGCTCACCTAGGTCGTAGGTGGCGACAAAAAGCTCTTTGCGCTTGGCATCTGAGGACACCAGAATCTTGGCTTGACCTTGGGAAAGTGCAACGGCATCTAGATTCATAACCCAATGCATCGGAATGCCCAGTGCCATTGCAAAGGAGGCCCCGGCAGCCATTCCAACTCGCAGCCCGGTGTAGGGAGCTGGCCCGCGACCAATCGCCACCGCAGTTACTTCGCTCGCTGAGATCCCGGCTTTCGCCATGACCTCTGCAATTGCATTGCCGATGTTTTCAGCGTGACCAAACGGGTCATCGTATTCGACAAAACCTAAGAGCTTCTCCCCGTCGAAAACTGCAGTTGATGTGCCAGCCGAGGTATCAATTGCTAAGAGCAATTTCGACCCCTTCCCAACGTTTACCAACTCCGGAAATCTTCACCAAGCGCGATTCATCCTCGGCTTCACGATTGATATCGACCTGCAAAAAGTGGTCGGCAATGCCATCGATGTAGTCCCTCGCCCACTCGACCACAACAATTGAATTAGCAAAATCGATATCTAGATCATCCAGCTCAACCGCAGAATTCAAACGGTAAGCATCAACGTGAACCAGCTTTGGTCCAGAGCCTGTTCTGTGAGTTCTAGCCAAAACAAAGGTTGGCGACTGCACGGTTCCTTGAGCGCCAAGACCCTCCCCGATTCCTCGGGTCAGGGTTGTTTTACCAGCACCCAAAGGGCCATTTAGCAACAGCAAATCACCGGCACGAAGAGCTTTGGCTATTGCTAGTCCAAGCAGGTGCATGTGATCTGGGTCTTGGATTCTAAATTCCATACCTAGAGGTAAACCCTCTTTGCTCTTCCGCCAATCCGAGTAACAATCTCATAGTTGATTGTGCCGGCGGATGCACCTAGGTCTTCAGCCGATGGCTCACCCTTCGCAGGATCTCCAAAGATGACAACCTCGCTGCCAAGGGGCACCTCGTGGTCACCAATATCGACCACGAACTGATCCATCGCCACCCTGCCCGAAACCTCAAACTGCTTGCCTGCAATTAGAACCTTGGCTCCAACTGCAATTCTTGGCATTCCTTCGAAGTAGCCAAATGGCACTAGCGCCAAAGTGGTCTCGTGATCGGTGCGATAGCGGTAACCATAGGAAACGCCCTGGCCCGCCGGAACTCGCTTGAGATTTACCACTTCAGACACAGCCCGCATTGCAGGTTGCAGTTGATACTGCGAGTATTCGCGGTCTTCCCATGGGTTTAGGCCATAAATCCCAATGCCAGCGCGCACCATTTCGTATCTCATGCTCGGGTAGCTAATCGCTCCTGCGGTTGCAGCCAAATGACGCTGCGAAATCTTGACTCCGGAAGCTAGGGCGAGAGCCTCCGCTTCTAAAAACACCCGCTCTTGCTTGAGGTCTTCCTCCTCCGAGGTGTTGGCAAGGTGTGAGAACAGCCCGATGGTTTTGCCGGAGAGTTTCTCAAAGACCTCAGCCCACTGAGTCTTTGCAAAACCAGCACGCCCCAGACCGGTGTCGACCTTGATGTGGATTGTTTTGACCTTGGCCGAAAGCGCCGCTTCCAAAACTACGAAGTTCGATATTCCTAGCTCAATGTCCTGCTCGGCAGCCATTTCAAAGTCATCGTCAGCACTGAGGATCCAGCACATCAATCGAGACTTGATACCTGATGCGCGAAGCGCGATTGCCTCTTCGAGATCAGCAACCCCGAGTGCATCGACTGCGATGTCTTCGAGAGCTTGCGCAACCTCGTGCATGCCGTGACCGTAGCCATTGGCCTTTACAACAGCCATCACCTCACTGGGCGCAACCAGTGCCTTGAGCGTTCGATAGTTACTCTGAATTTTGGCTAGGTCGACTTGAATTTCGCGCATCTAGTTAGCCTCCAACACAACAAAGGCAGATGCAAGTTCTTGCTCATGCGTTAGTGAAAGCTGGATGGCTGTAATGCCTAGAGTTTCCACTCGCTGCTTAGTAAGACCGTGAAGCTGGATGCTTGGCTTGCCCAGGTCATCTTTCACGATCTCAATTTCAGACCAGCTCAAAAGCTTTGGGTCACCTAATGCTTTGGCAAGGGCCTCTTTGGCAGCAAACCTGGCAGCCAGCGATGAGTTGGCAAGTGAATACTCGTTTGGGTGGAAAAGTCGCTCTTTGAGATTAGGAGTCCGCGCCAACGAATCGGCCATGCGCACAACTGAGCAAAGGTCAGTGCCGACCCCGTAGATCACTTATTCGACCGTAACGCTCTTTGCCAAGTTTCTTGGCTGGTCAACATCCAATCCCTTCGCCGAAGCAAGTTCGAGCGCGAAGGTCTGCAAAGGAATCACCGAGAGCACAGCTGCCATCATTGGGTGAGAGGCAGGAATGCTAAAGACCTCGTCGGCAGACTGAGCGACTAGCTCATCGCCAGCCTCGGCGATTGCAATCACCTTTGCACCTCTAGCCTTAATCTCCTGAATATTTGAGATCACCTTCGGGTGCAGTGAATCTTCACCCTTAGGAGATGGCACCACAACAATTACTGGCTGGCCGGATTCGATAAGCGCAATTGGACCGTGCTTAAGCTCCCCGGCAGCAAAGCCCTCGGCGTGGATATAGGCCAGCTCCTTGAGCTTTAGCGCACCTTCCATCGAGATTGGGTATCCAACGTTGCGGCCCAAGAACAGCACCGACTTAGCATTGGAGTACTCGCGACCAAGATCGCGCATGCGATCAAGTGACTCAAGTACGGTCTTGACCTGACGTGGAAGCTTTAGCAGTTCCTTGCCCAAGTCTTTAAGTTCTGCTTCTGGCAGCGCCTTGCGCAACCAGCCAAGCGAAAGCGCAACTAGCAAGCCAGCGGTGATCTGTGCGGTGAAGGCTTTGGTGGATGCCACGGCAACCTCAGGACCTGCGTGGGTGTAGATGGTTGCATCCGATTCACGAGCGAGAGTTGCACCCTGGGTGTTGCAGATACTCAGGACTTTCGCGCCCTTTTCCTTGGCGTAGCGAATCGCCATCAGAGTGTCCATGGTCTCGCCAGACTGGCTAATTGCCAGAATCAAAGTGTTTTCATCGATGACTGGATCGCGGTAGCGGAATTCGTGAGCTAGCTCGACGCTCACTGGAATCCTCGCCCACTTCTCAATTGCGTACTTAGCCACTTCACCGGCATAGGCGGCAGTGCCGCAGGCGGTGATGATGATGCGAGTTACCTCGGAGAGTTTTTCTAGACCTGCAAATTCATCCAGCTTTACCCGGCCATCAGAATCCAGGCGGCCCATCAGGGTGTCACCAACCGCCTGTGGTTGGTCGGCAATCTCTTTGGCCATAAACGATGGCCAACCGCCCTTGGATGCGCTGGTGGCATCCCAATCGACAGTGAATTCCTCTAACTCGACGCTCTCGCCATGGAAAGTTGAAATCTTTACCGAGTCGCTTCTAAGTTCAACGATCTGGTCTTGACCCACCGAAACTGCGCGCTTTGTGTGTTCCACAAAGGCTGCGACATCGCTACCGAGGAAGTTCTCGTTGACGCCGAGTCCAATCACCAGCGGAGAGTTTCTGCGAGCAGCAAGGATGAGGTCCTTGTAATCCTCGTGAATGCAAAGCAGCGTGAAAGCTCCGTGCAATCGGTTTACCACCGAAACAAAAGCCGCTTTCAGATCCTTGGTTTCTTCATATGCGCGAGCCACT
>CANESN010000003.1 GCA_947441105.1 Micrococcales bacterium | reverse complement strand
AGCTTTGTGCCGGGTAAGACATTCAGATCCATATGGGTGAATACACCACCACCGAGCTGGTATCGGTTATCGCCCAAAACATCCGGTAGGTGTTGAATCAGTGTTCCACCGCGATTTACATTGAGCATCTGAGCGCCTCGACAGATTCCAAGCAGCGGCAGCTCCGCCTTTATGGCGGCGGTTAGGAGTGTGTCCTCCATCTCATCGCGTACCGAATCCGCATCCTCAGCATTTGGGTGAGGGGTCTGGCCATATCTGGTTGAATCAACGTCGCGACCGCCGCAAATAATCAGACCGTCGAGCCTTGAAACAATTTCTGCGGCATCGGCTTCACTAAGTGCTTGCGGCGGGACTATCACAGGCACGCCACCGGCTCTGGATACACCCTCTAGGTAGAAGGCTGGCAACATGGCCATCTCTGTGTCCCAAACACCCGTCTGTCCACGCTGTCGGTAGCTAGTTAGACCAATAAGCGGATTAGACACGCTCAAATCCCCTGACTCGCTCCCACTCTGTCACTGCGGAGTTGTAGTCCCTTATCTCGGTTTTCGCGTAGTGCACATAGTGATCAACTACTTCGTCACCAAAAACCTCTCGGGCAATCTTCGAATTTGCGAACAGCTCCATCGCCTCGGGCATGCTGGAGGGGATGCGCGGCTTGTCAGATGCGTAACCGTTTCCGACCGTCATTTCCTCAAGCTGAAGATTGTTCTCAATCCCGTAGATTCCCGCTGCGATCATGGCCGCAGTGGCGAGGTATTGATTTACATCGCCACCCGGCACTCGATTCTCAACCCGCATGCCGTGCCCTTGGCCAACAACCCTCAACGCCAAGGTTCGATTGTCAAGGCCCCAGGCAATCGCGGTGGGGGCAAAGCTGCCCTCCACGTAGCGCTTATAGGAGTTGATCTGAGGAGCGTAGAGCAGCGAGAACTCGCGCATTAGCTTCATCTGTCCGGCAAGGAAGCTCTTGAAAGTAGCTGACATTCCGCGAGGGTCGGACTTATCGGCGAATACCGCCGATCCGTCGAGACCTCGAAAGGACATGTGGATGTGGCAGGAGTTTCCCTCCCGCTCGTTGTACTTGGCCATGAAGGTGAGTGACTTCCCGTGCTTCTCGGCGATTATCTTGGCTCCAGACTTGTAGACACCATGGTTATCGCAGGTGCGCACTACCTCGTCATAAAGGAAAGCGATTTCCTGCTGACCGAGATTGCACTCGCCTTTGACGCCCTCGCAATACATGCCTGCAGCATCCATTGAGTTTCGAATTTCGCGCAGCATTGGTTCTAAGCGGGTGGAAGCCAAGATGTCGTAGTCCACGTTGTAATCGGTCGAAGCCTTGAGGTCCTTATAACCCTTTGCCCAAGCCTCGCGGTAGGTGTCGTCAAAGACAATGAACTCCAGCTCGGTACCGACAAATGCCCGCATCCCCAACTTCTCTAGTCGTTCAACCTGACGCAGCAAAATCGACCTCGGGGACTGGGCGATGAGCTCGTGACTGGTGGTGTAGAGATCTGTGTTTACGATGACGCTGCCCGGAAGCCAGGGTGCCATTCGCATAGTGCTCATGTCGGGAATCATCGCCATGTCCGCATAACCGGTGTCCCAAGAGCTGATGTCATAGCCCTGCACGGTGTTGTTCTCGATGTCAACCGCCAGTAGGTAGTTGCAACACTCGGCGCCATGCCCAGCAAGATTCTCAATGAAGTGACGAGCAGAGGCTCGCTTGCCAATTAGGCGGCCCTGCATGTCCGTAAAGCCCATGACCACGGTGTCAATCTCACCTGATTCATAGAGGTTCTTCAGTTGCTCGAGGCTAATGAATCCTTTGTTCGACATAACACCCTCTTCTTTGAGGTCGAATTTCCTACCTTTGACCAAACACTACAACTATCTCTGGATGTGCGTTGGCTACTTTTGGACCTCAGAGCGAAAAAATATAACAATCTGATGCGTCTGAAGGAATATTTCAGATATTGCAAAATCAACACACGAGGTGCCCTCTTTTGGGTCTAGATTGAAATTGTTTCATCCATTCACAACGTCGTGCGTGGAGAGCCCTCGACTCGGGGACTTTTCTGGGGCGACAGATTAGGAAGCAAATGTCTTCAGAGCATGTCAAAGTCTCAGGCGCAACCTACAAGCGTCCTGAGGACGGTTATTTTGAAAAGCGCCAGCTGAAACGAGCGGCTGGAATCTATGGCCTTTGGGGATTGGCTGTTGCGGCCGTTATCTCCGGAGACTTCTCCGGCTGGAACTTCGGGCTGGACGTAGGTGGTTTCGGCGGTCTACTAATCGCCTTCGCAATCCTCGTCGTCATGTACTACGGTCTGATGTTCTCAATCGGTGAGATGTCCTCAGCTATGCCTCACACCGGAGGCGCATACTCATTCGCCAGATCTGCGATGGGCCCTTGGGGTGGCTTCATCACCGGCTTGGCGGAGACCATTGCCTATGTTGCGACGACCGCAGTTATTGTGTTCTTCTCGGCAAGCTACGCAGATGGCATCTTCTCCGAACTGTTCGGGTTATCTCTGCCGAACTGGGCTTGGTGGATCATCCTCTACGTGGCTTTCGTGGCCTTGAACGCCACCGGCGCGAAGGTCGCATTTAGATTTGCAATTGTGGTGGCGATCATTTCCCTCGCAATCCTTTTGGTTTTCTCAATCATGGCCGCAGCATCGGGTCTGTTCTCTTGGGACAACCTCTTCAACATCGCCCCAGACCCTGGACAGACAGCGTTCTTGCCATTTGGCTGGGAGGGAATCCTGTGGGCAATTCCGTTTGCGGTTTGGTTCTTCCTTGGTATCGAGGAACTGCCACTTGCTGCGGAAGAATCCCACAACCCAGTGCGTGACATCCCAAGAGCTGGACTTTGGGCTCGCACCACCCTAATTGTCTTCGGTCTACTAATTCTTTTCTTGAACACCGGAATCGTTGGTGCCGAGGAGCTTAGGGTCGCTGGCGAGCCGCTTTTGGATGGCTTCCGTGCGATGGTTGGCGATCAGGCTGCTGCACTTCTGGGTCTAGTTGCACTAATTGGTCTGTTGGCCTCGCTGCAGGGAATCATGTTTGCTTACGGTAGAAACATGTACTCACTATCCAGAGCGGGTTACTACCCGAGGTTCCTCTCGATTACCAACCGGTCAAAAACCCCACTGGTGGCTTTGATTGCCGGAGCGATTATTGGGTTCGTAGCGCTGTTGGCTATTGAGGTACTAACGGCTGTTGATGCCGAGGGTGCCGGAGCAGTTGCCGGTGCAATCGTGCTAAACATTGCGGTTTGGGGAGCAATGCTTGCCTACATGATGCAGGCAATCAGCTTCCTGCTGCTTCGTCGCAACCTTCCAAACATCGACCGTCCATACCGTTCTCCTTGGGGAGTCCCAGGAGCGGTTATCGCAGCGGTTATCGCCGGTATCTCATTCGTGGGCTACCTCATTAACCCTGCATTCCAGACCGCAATCGCCGGTATCGCTGTGATTTACATAGTGATGCTGATTGCGTTCGCTGTTCGAGGCCGTCACAACCTAGTGATGTCTCCGGAAGAGCAATACGCAGTAGACAACACCAAGTAGGTGTAACTCCAATAGCGAAAGCGGGTCGACTAATTTTGTCGGCCCGCTTTTCGCGAGGAAAGACTATGAAGCAAATTGGCGCGCTAGATCTATTCACGATCGGCATCGGACCGTCTTCATCTCACACCGTGGGTCCGATGCGTGCAGCATTTCGCTTTGCCCATCTATTGGAGGGCCAGGAAATAGATCGAGTCCAGGTGATTCTCTACGGCTCACTGGCGGCCACCGGAGTTGGGCACGGCACGAAGGACGCCCTAGCAGCTGGTCTGGCCGGTTACACCCCAGAGCTGTGCGACCCAGAAATGGTTCGAGGTGCATTTGAAAGATCTATTGAATCCGGAAGAATTTCTATCCTGAACCGCGAGGTCCCATTCGCGGAAGAAAACCTCGAGCTGCGCTCTCGAGAAAGACTCTCTCATCACTCAAACGGAATGACCTTTCAGGCACTGCTTGCAGGTCACGTGGTCCAAGAGCAGACTTACTTTAGCGTCGGAGGAGGCTTTATTGAGACCCTCGGAATGCAGCAGGAGGAGGACGGAACCGAGGTTCCATATCCCTTCGCATCGGCGGTCGAGCTGATTCAGTTGGCTAAAGCTCATTCGATGACCATCGCTGAATTGACATATGCGAATGAGATCGCCATGCACCCCAAAGATGTTGTCGACCAGAAGCTGAAAAGTATCTGGGAGGCGATGCGCAATTGCATCGAGAACGGACTTCAAGCCGAGGGAATCCTACCCGGCTTTCTCAAAGTCCCCAGAAGGGCAAAGTCGATGACTGCCGCTCTGCACCGCGTGGTGGAAGACGGGACCGCTGTCGGAGACCTGACAGCGGAGTGGCTGCAAGCCTTCGCCATTGCGGTCAATGAGGAAAACGCTGCCGGAAACAGGGTCGTGACTGCTCCGACCAATGGAGCTGCTGGAATCATTCCGGCGGTTGCCTATTTTGCCCACCGGTTTCGCGGCGTGAGCGACGAGAGAATTGCCTTTGATTACCTGCTAACAGCGGCCGCCATTGGCTCGCTCTACAAACGCAACGCCTCGATCTCGGGTGCTGAGGCTGGTTGTCAGGGGGAGGTGGGTTCAGCCTGCTCGATGGCTGCGGCAGCTATTACCGCCGTCATGGGTGGGACCTTAGAACAGATTGAGAACGCCGCTGAGATTGCCATGGAGCACAACCTAGGTCTGACCTGTGACCCAGTTGGTGGATTTGTGCAGCTGCCCTGCATCGAGCGAAATGCTATTGCGGCCGGCACTGCAGTGGCGGCCATGAGGCTTGCCCTAATGGGGGATGGTGTGCACAAGATTTCACTGGACACAGTTATTGAGACCATGCGCCAGACCGGGTTGGATATGTCATCGAAGTACAAAGAGACTTCTACCGGTGGCCTGGCCGTGAATGTGGTGGAGTGCTAAGGCTCAGGCTTAAATGTGAAAATGCCCCTCCCTTTCGGGAGGGGCATTTTCTTTTTGACTAGTTGTAGATTGCTGCCCAGTCGGAGATCTCGAGGACGTAAAGCTGTCCACCCTCGATGATGCTTGCCAAGCTGGTAGCTGCGTCTGCGATGTCTGGTCTAGAGATTGCAGGGGTAGCGTGGATCTGTGCGTTCAAGATGTAGTAGCGGCTCTTGTCGCTAGTGCTCTTTCGGAAGAACTTGGTCACATCGGTAACACCGCTGGACTCCTCGTCTTCGGTCATGAATGCTGCCTGACCCTTTTCGAAGTACTGCTGCTTGAACTGTAGAACGGTTGCTAGCTGAGCGGTCTTGGTGTTGTAAGCCACTAGACGCGCACGGTGAGCGTTGTTACCTGGATCCTCCTGGATCAACACGTTGCCAAGGTCGTCGACCTCGATGTTGTCTGGCTTGGATAGGTAAGGAGCCTCAGAGCCATCTAGCAGCATGGTTAGTGATGCACCAGCTAGCGGCTTCTTGACGTCCTTGAAGGTTAGCTTCCATAGCGCGCCACCGTCACGGGAGACGGTTGGGGTCGCTGGGTTTGGAGTGGTAGCCTTTGGGTCCTTGTTGGACTGAGTGGTTACGAAGTAGTAGTCGTTTGGGTTCTTAGGGTCAAATGCGCCATCTTCAACGCGGGAGAAACCAACACCCCAGGTCTGTGCGAATTCGTTCTGAATAACTCCGTTGCTCTTCCAGTTAACCTCGTTGAAGGAAACCGGTACGGATACGTTCTTCGAGTAGGAAGCACGGAATGCGGTGTCGGTCCTGATGCCGTTGATACCCAAAACGTAGTTCTTACCGTTGTTTAGACCGGCCTTCTCGAACCATAGACCCTTGTTGTTCTTGGTTCCGACATACATCCACAGCTGCGAGGTGATGTCGTTGCCGTCTTCGCCACCAATTACAACAGTGGTCGCGGTCTTGGTGTTAGCCACCTGGAAAGACTCCCAAGAAGCAAGTCCCAGACGAGGAAGCTGAACTATCTGACCTGCTTCGTTTGCAGCGAATGCACGTGACTCATCGCCAGCCTCTTCACCGGTTAGGAATACGTTGCCGGTGTAGCCAATGGTGGTCTTGCCAGACTTGTAGGAAAGTACTCCGGCAGCTGCCAGTCCTGCCGAGCAGAAGCGGTTGAATGCGCGGGTGTGCTCAAATGTCGATGCTCGAGCGAACGCTGGTGCGGTTGGAGCAGAGGCGTGTAGGCCAGCTGCGTAGTCGTACCAGATAACGTCGTTTAGGTGCTCTTTGGCTTCTAGAACCTTGCCTGTTACTGGGTCAACAGTGAAGCGAGTGATGGTTGAACCACCGAGTGCGTCACCTGCCGCGCGAGAGACGCTAGGTGCGGCAGCCTGTGAGATCTCGTGGTTCATTAGGATCTGAAGCTTGCCGTTCTGGGTGTAGGCACCCATGCCGTCTGGGATACCTGGGACTACCCAGCTACCGCCGTAGGTGTTACCAGATGTTGCAAGCACCGTAAGCTTTGCGGTTGCCTTTACTGATTCTAGGTAAACAGGCTCGGTTGAGTTTGCCGAAGCTGGGATGCTCATACCTAAGATTGCTGCCGGGATTAGCGACAAAGCAATGTATTTACGCATTTGTTCTCCTTATTGATGGACATTTGGAAAAACTATCGATTAGCGAAGCAAACTTTGTCCAGACAAATAGTGAACAAAAGACTCGCCAACGGTTTCCTAGAGATGAATTCCTTAGAACTTCCTGAGAGTTTTTGGCGTTAGCCGCACAGCACTCATTCCCTTAAGCTTTGAACCAGTTTTAGTTGTGAAAAGGAAGTGTCGTGCCTACTTTCAGCGATGCCGAAAAAGCCGCAATGCAGGAGAGGGCTCGCGAGCAGCGCGAGTTCAAAAAGCTATCTGGTGAGGAGCAGGTCAGTCGCAAGATTTTGGAGATGAACCCCCAAGAGAAGAAACTCGCCCAGGGCATTCATGATCTAGTGCTTGCAATTGAACCGAAGCTCAAACCTCAGACTTGGTATGGCATGCCTGCCTACTACCTCGATGGCAAGGTGGTTTGTTTCTTCCAGGCCGGTTCGAAGTTTGAATCTCGCTACTCAACCTTTGGGTTCCAAGAGGCAGCCCAGCTGGATGACGGTCATATGTTCGCAACCAGTTTCGCGGTTCTGGAATTCACTCCAGCGGTGGCAGAGCAGATTTCAAAGCTCGTGCGTAAGGCAGTTGGTCAGTAACTAAAAGCTTGCCAGTTCGGCAATCGTTGTAAACCGGCGCTCACCGGCTGCTGATTTGTGAACCAAGCTGAAGCTAGGCGCACCGACGGTAGTTGCAAATTCAAAGTGCAGCTCATCTTTAGCTCCGGTCCAGCTCATGGCTAGCCTGTCCGAACCCAATACCTGCCAGGCGAAGTTGCCTTCGAAGGCGCTCGATCTGCGAATTCTCGCCATCGCAATAATCGCCTGGGTTACCTCACTCTTGAGAGCCTGGTCAATTTCCGCAGGGGTGTAGTTGTGGCGGTTGGTGTCACGACCCTGGGCAGTTGTTGCAAAAAGCTCTTTGTCATCCATGCCGTTGAAGAGCCCGACGTAGTAGACCTGCGGTTCTCCCGGCAGCAAGAACTGCACCATGCGAGAGATTACATAAGCGGTGTCATTAGCCAAGATGTTCGGCAAGGTGGCATTGATCTGGTGTGGCAAGTCAAACCACTGCGGGATCACGCTGGCAATTGCGGAGTGGCCGCCGGTGTTCTCCTCGGCCTTTTTGAAGATAAAGGCCATCTCGTCTTGGGTGATAAGACCTGGGCGACCGCCAATTGGTCCGCCATCAATCACGCCGTAACCATCGTGGGTATCCAGCACATTTAGGCAGTTGTCTGGGCGAATCTTGAACCAGTTGTCCAAGCGATCAACCGTGCCAGTGAAGAAAGAGTGCAATAGCAGCGGCGCGGTTTGGAAATCGTAGATCAGATCAACCAGCGGTGCGATGTCCAACTGCTGGGTGTAGTGAGCGTGAACCTCAACCAGAACACGCATGTCGTAACCGTGGATCTTCTCGGTTAGTTCCTTTACAAACTCCAATGTTTCTGGAGTCATAAACGAGTCTGTACCAGGGGTCTTTACGGCATAGCCAATTGCATCTAGGCGCACGACCTTGACGCCACCGGACTTTAGGGCGCGCAGCACTCGGTCCAGGTAGTCCTGTCCGGCTGGGTGGTTGATGTCGATGTCAACCTGCGATGGCATGAAGGTTGTCCAAACCAATCTGCGCTCACCGGCAACGTTGTATGCGGTGAAGGGGAAGCCCGGCCTTGGTCGGTAGAAAGAAGTAATGCCCGCTTCGGTTCCGCCATTTGGGAACACCACATCGTAGGTGAGGAACATTCCTGCAAACTCGGAGGCGTCGCCTTTTTCCTGCCAGTCTAAAAATTCAGGGGAGAGGTAGGAGGCGTGGTTCACAATCAGGTCAGCAGTGAGCTCGTGGGTTTCGGAAATGCGCTTGAAGTCAGTCCAGTTGCCAAGACGAGGGTCCACAATGCCGTGATCAATTGGATCAAATCCCGCATCATCACCGTCGTACGGATGGAAGAACGGAAGCACGTGAATGCCGCTGAAGTCCTTTAGTGGACCCGCAAGTAGCTTCTCAATCTCGGAAAGGCTTCCTCCCACGCGCTCGGCGTAAACGAGAATGCTGGCGCCCGACATGGGTTCCTCCTGTAAGCGATTGCGGTACTTATTTACACCAATAGTAGTGAGACACAAGGGAGTAAAAGCAAGCGTTTACAAAACCGATTTATCTGCTATCAATCGAGCAGGCTGGTGTGCCTCCGGGCAGCCGGTGGCGGTTTTTTGCTATCCAGTGGTAAACCACAAAAGCAATGCTGGTAATCACGGGCCACTTCAAAACGTATCCCGCCAAAGACCAAATGGTTTTGGAATCGATCAGCCCCTGGGAAATCGCAAGGTGGCCGGATTCAATCCCTTTGTCACTGACATACTGCACGGCTTGTTCGCAGTCCTGCAGAGTCAATCCCAAGGCGCTGAGGTCTGATCGCTGGAATGGGGCGGTGGGAATGCGATTTTTGGTCATGCGAACAAAGGCACGAGCGCTCGAGGAGCAGAACTTGCAGTCACCGTCAAAGATCAACATCACACTCAATTCAACCAGCCAACACCCCAGCTATTTCCAGAATCCGGTTTGGATACTTGCCAAACCGCTTCAAGAAAGGCGTAAAGTTGCATGGTGAATTCTGAGCTGGCTAAATCAGCGCCTTGCGTGGCTTTGTCACACACCCAGACCCAAGTGGCAGGTGAGTGATTTGAAGAAGCAGATTCACCCATCCAGGCTTATCGTTCTTGCTTTTATGGGCGTAGTGGCACTTGGCACTGTTCTATTGATGATGCCGTTTACTTCGTTAAGCGGCACTCCAACCAGCTTTGCTGATGCCCTGTTCACCTCTGCAAGTGCGGTGACGGTTACCGGTTTGTCATCTGTGGACACCGCACTGCACTGGAATATCTATGGTCATTTCGTTATCGCCCTGCTGATTCAAATCGGTGGATTTGGAATTGTTGGCTTTGCAACCCTGCTGGGATACCTGGTTGATGGTCGTATTTCTCTAAGCAGTCGAGTATCCGCTAGAGCAGAAGCAACCGTCAGCGGTAATCCGGATGTTCGCAAGCTGATCACCAGCATCTTGCAGATGATGCTGTTCTTTGAAGCATTGCTATTCATCTTCTTGTTTTATCGCTTCTTTACCGAGTATGGCTATGACTTCCAGGACGCGGTTGGCCACGGTGCCTTCCACGCAATCTCTGCATTCAACAACGCCGGTTTTGCTTTATACAGCGACAGCTTGATGAGCTTTGCGCGAGACAGTTGGATAATCGTCCCGATCTTTGTCGGTGCCTTCATGGGATCTCTTGGATTCCCTGTGTTGGCAGAGGGCTGGGACCGAATCAAGAATTCCACAAACAAGTTCTTGGGTCGCAAGTTTGTTTTCTTGCCGGTTCAGTGGTCTCTGAACTCCCGCATCATTCTTTGGGCATCTCTGGTGTTGGTGGTCGGCGGCACCGCTTACGTGGCAATTCTGGAGTGGAATAACCCACGGACCCTTGGGCCGCTGGATCCATTTACCAAGATTCTTGATTCGATTTTCGCTTCGATTATGCCCAGAACCGCGGGCTTCAATGCTCAGGACATCACTGCGATGCACCCTTCAACATGGCTGGGTATGGACCTACTTATGTTTATCGGTGGCGGTTCAGCATCGACTGCCGGCGGTATCAAGATCGGAACCGCAGTGGTTTTGGCCTACATCGTTTTCACTGAGATCCGCGGTGAGACTGCGGTCAATATCGGTAACCGCAGATTGCCAAGATCTATCCAGCGCCAGGCACTAACCATCGTCGGTCTAACCGCCTCGGTTTCGGCATTCGCCATTGTGATCATGCGACTAACAACCGAGTTCCCACTGGACATGATTATCTTTGACGTACTGTCGGCGGTTTGCACGGTGGGATTGTCAACCGGTGTCACCATGGACATGCACGATCCAGGCAAGGTCATGTTCGCGATTTTGATGTTCATCGGCCGTGTTGGTCCGGTGTCGATGGCAACAGCTTTGGCGCTTAGAAAAGCTAAGCGTCACTTTGAATATCCAAAAGAGAGCCCACTTATCGGGTAGTAGTACCCAATAAAAAGAAAGAAGCTAGAAATGGGAAACAGCAAGCCAAAGGTGAAGCGCAGATTCCACACCGCAAGCGTGGCGGTCATTGGTTTGGGCCGCTTCGGCTCAGCGCTGGCAACCGAATTAGTGAATTCCGGTCACCAGGTTTTGGGCATCGACAGCGATGATCGAATTATTCAGCACCTTGCACCAACGCTTACCCACGTGGTTGCTGCTGACACCACAGACGAGGAGAATCTTCGCGAACTAGGCATTGCGGAAATGGATAGCGCTGTTGTTGCCATCGGTGCCGACCTAGAGGCGTCGATTCTGACCGCGTCACTGCTGCTCCAGATCGGAGTCAAGCAGGTTTGGGCAAAGGCCAACTCAGCATCTCACGGTCGCATCCTGACTCAAATTGGTGTCCACCACGTGATCTTCCCCGAGTACGAGATGGGCCGACGAGTCGCCCACCAGGTTTCGGGTGAGTCTTTGGATTACGTCCACATCGATGAGGACTTTGTAATGGTGAAAACCTATGTCCCTGTCGTTTTTGAGGACCAGCCGCTTTCGGAGGCGAAGATTCGTGCCAGTTATGGCGTCACGGTAGTCGCCGTAAACGACGGTTCCGGCTACAAGCCAGCCTTCCCAGATACCGTGCTTCGCAAGGGAAACACCATCGTTATAGCCGGACCTAAGGGACCACTAGACCAGTTCTGCCAGCTGGACTAGTAGCAAATTGAGAACCACAATTTTTTGGATTGCCCAGGCAGTCTTGCTGGCTCTGTTGCAGTACCTCTATCACCCAAGCGTTGTTTTGGCAGCAGTTGGCCTAGCACTCATGCTTGGACTAGTGCTGCTTTCGACCTGGAGTGCCAGGCGCAGTGCTAAGGGTGCTCGGGGAATGGTTATCGGTTTGATTGTGGCCGGAGTTTCCGGTTTTATGTTCTCGCAAGCCATGGATGTGGCCTACGCCCTGCTTTCAGCCCCAGAGGGTTTGAGATTCACTGTGATTTTTGAGTCGCTCTTTACAGGACTATGGATCGCAGTTTCCTCGCTAGTTGCCAGGGCGTGGCTTCCTAGGGCGCAAAAACAGGAATAGTCCAGCTGCGGCCAACCCCAAAGACCCAAAGAGCAGCCAGTAGTTGGCTGGCTCTTGTGGAGCCGGTGCAGAGGTTGCAATCAAGCAAGGTTCGATGTTTGCACTTGCCACATAGCCTGAGGTGTTGAGAACCTCGAAGTTGTAACTGCCCTCAATCGGGTGTCCATCGGACGACACCACTCTCCAGGCAACGTTGTAAGTTCCTGCCTGGTCTAGATCGGTTTGGGCTGAAGCTAGCGTGCCATTCAGCGCAGCGCAGGTAGCAGCCGCCGGGCTGCCATCGGGTCCGGTCACCAGAATTTCCGCACCACTGCCAAGATCCAGTAGCTCATTAGAGAAGTCGAGTTTGATCTCAATCAGACCGGCTTCGACCTGAGAACCGGGCGCTGGAATCTGATCAATAACGTCATCGTGAGCTGTTGCGCCGGGTCCAACCAGCAGTGATACGAGCAATCCAAGGCCAATCAAGTTAAGCTTCATGGGTAAAAGCGTAAGGCAGGTTTAATGAAGCAGGCCCTTTATGGGATTTCCGGTGGCTTGGTAGCCGGGCTACTCTTTTTGTCAATTTTGTTTTTGGGACCGCTGTCGAACCGCCAGGACGCAGCGCCAGTTGAATCGCAGGCTGCAACCGTCTCTGCCGTTGCCACAAGTTCCGCCGTTGCCACCGAAAGCGCAACTGTTAGCGCCGTGGTTTCGCAGTCCTGCAGCGTCAAAGAATTCTTAGAGGCCGACGGCATTTTGGATCTGCAGGCTCAGGTGGTGGATGTTTCAACCTCCGCTGTGCTGCTGGATGTGAACTCCAAGGTTGGTTCTAGAACTGCGTCGGTGCTCAAGCTGGTTACCGCTGCCGCAGCGCTGGAAACCCTTGGACCTAACTATGTGGTCACCACCCGGGTTTATGTCGACTCTCTAGACCCAAGCATTTTGTATGTGGTTGGTGCAGGTGACGTCACTCTTTCAAGAACCGATGTGACAACCCAAAGCGTCTATAAAAACGCTCCGAAGCTTGCAACCCTGATTCGTCAAATCACCAAAGCGCTACCTGGTCAAACCTTTAGCCAAATTATCGTAGACAGTTCGCTCTACGGTGCCAAAAATGGCGACTGGAAGAACGATTGGGACAAGAAGGGCATCGCCGAGGGCTACATGTCCAGAGTCTCTGCGCTGCAGATCGATGGTGACCGAAACAACCCTGCCGGGAAGGACTCTGCTCGCGGTAGCGATCCGGTTGCTAGAGCGGGTAAGTGGTTTAGAGAAGCACTGGGAACTGCGGGCACTAAAGCTGTTGTGGTAAATGGGATTGCTCCAACCACTGCACGGGAAGTTGCCAAGGTCACCTCCAGGCCGATCAAAGAATGGATCGACTACATGCTCGTGGTCTCCGACAACACCTTGGCCGAGGCACTTGCTCGCTTGGTTGCTATTGACACTGGATTCGGAACGAGCTTTGCCTCTCTTGATGGGGCATACAAGCTTGCTTTGAAGAACACCGGCTTGGACCTCAGCTCACTCAGAATCGAAGACGGTTCAGGACTATCGGATTACAACGCAGCATCGCCTGCGCTAATCAACTCACTGCTGGGACTGATTCAGTCTGGCTATGGCGATTTCGAAGTAATCAAGGACGGTATGCCAGTGGCAGGAACTCCTGGTTCACTCTCGTATCGTCTTGAACAAGCCGCTGGCAAAATCACCGCCAAGACCGGCTGGATTCAAACCGGCTACACCTTGGCTGGATTTATGCAAACGCCAGACGGAGGCAACCTGCTCTTCACCATCTACAACCTGGGCAAGGTCACAGAGGCAAATCGCGAAGCAATGGATGATCTAGCAATGGGGATCTATAACTGCGGAACGCTGTTAGGTAATCAGTAGCAATGTCCAAGGCCCTGTTCGTCATTGATGTGCAGAACGATTTTTGCGAGGGCGGCGCTTTGGCCTGTCAGGGTGGCACACACGTTGCAAGTAGCATCACCAACTATCTCAATGGCAATAAATCCCAATACGACATTGTGATTGCATCCCGGGATTGGCACACGCCAAATAGTGCAAACGGCGGTCACTTTCCAGCCGCAGGTACTGACCCGGATTTCGTGAACACCTGGCCGCTGCACTGCATTGCCGGCACCACCGGTGCCGAATACCACCCGAATCTAGATATTTCTCTGATAGACATCCACATCAAAAAAGGTCAGGACCAGCCCGGCTACTCCATCTTTGATGGCGCCACAGATTCTGGCGAAAAGATTCAGGACCTACTAACTCGCTTGAGGATTACCGAGGTAGATGTGGTTGGCATTGCAACCGACTACTGCGTTCGAGCCTCGTCCCTTGATGCCAAGAAGTTCGGTTTGGAAGTTCGAGTTATTACCTCTTTGACCGCCGGGGTAGCGGCAGCTACCACTGAGGCTGCGATCGATGAGCTGGTTGATGCTGGCGTTGCAGTTGCGGCAACTGCTTAGAGCTCTCGCTTAGCACCTTCAGATGGGGTGACCGAGAACACCCTTGGCGCTTTGAAGCCAGCCTTTGCAAAAGC
This sequence comes from Micrococcales bacterium, assembly GCA_947441105.1. Taxonomy (GTDB): domain Bacteria; phylum Actinomycetota; class Actinomycetes; order Actinomycetales; family Microbacteriaceae; genus Aquiluna. Next base: position 6,713 of record CANESN010000003.1, on the reverse strand, counting down.
GAGCTCGCAGTTTGTTGCAAGTTCCGCAAGCTTGTCTTTGTGGATGATCGAAATGGCTGCACCACCAAATCCACCGCCGGTCATGCGAGCACCGATCGCGCCGGTTGCCATTGCTGTTTCAACTGCTAGGTCCAATTCCGCAACAGAGATTTCAAAGTCATCTCGCATCGAGGCGTGGGATTCCAAAAGCAATCTGCCCAAGGAGGCAAGGTTGCCTTCGCGAAGCGCAATTAGAGTGTCGAGCACTCGTTGGTTCTCGGTGATGATGTGACGCACTCGCCTAAAAGTCTCGTCGTCAAGTTGGGATTGAGCTCTTGGCAGATCTGAGAGCGAGAGTTCTCGAAGCGATGCAACTCCAAGCTCCTTTGCACCAACTTCGCAGGAGGTTCTTCTCGAACCGTAACCACCGTGAGCATGGGAGTGTGAAACCTGAGTATCGATAACCGCAACCACTAGGTCGTGCTTACTGAGTCCTAGGTCAACAACTGTGATTTCTAAGCTTTGGCAGTCAATCAGGACAGCGGCATCGTTTTGGGCCATCATCGAAGCGGTTTGGTCCATGATTCCAGTTGGTGCACCAACGACCTGGTTCTCAGCCTTCTGGCCAATAAGGGCAAGTTCCTTGCGGCTAAGACCTGCGCCCCAAAGCTCATTCAGCGCACTTGCCATAGAGCTTTCGATTGCGGCAGACGAAGAAAGCCCTGCACCAATTGGAACATCAGAGGTGATGTAGCAATCAAAACCGGATGTTGCCTTATCTCTCATTACCCATGCCACGCCAAGTGGATAAAGCGCCCAGTCCAATCCGGTTGGCTTTGGGTCATCCAGTGAAATCTCATAGACCCTGCTGTCGATCTCACTCACCACTTTGCAGATTCGATCAGTACGCAAGGACACCGCCGCATAGGTGCGGAAGTTGATGCCAAAGGGAAGCACGAAACCATTGTTGTAATCGGTGTGCTCGCCAATCAGGTTTGCTCTTCCCGGAGCAGACCAAACACCGGTTGGTGCGTAGCCAAAACTTGATAGAAATCCCGCTTGGGCATTTGCAGTTAGATTCACTGCATTACCTCACGGAGCCTTTGAGCCGTTGCCTCCGGAGTCACATCTCCCACCCAGGCACCCATGGCTGCCTCAGAACCGGCTAGATACTTCAACTTGTCTGCAGCTCGACGAGGAGAAGTGATTTGCAGCATCAGGCGGAACTGGTTCCGCTTCTCCACCTTCGGGGCTTGGTGCCAAGCGGCAATGTATGGAGTTGGGGAGTCGTAGATCTTGTCAACAGCCTGCAGCAGCGTCCTATAGAAACCAGCCAAATCGGCAATCTCGTATTCATTTAGCTCGGAGAAATCCGGTACTGCTCGCTTGGGCAGGGCGTGAATCTCAATCGGCCACCTAGCTGCAAATGGCACGTAAGCGATGAAGTGCTCGCTCTCGAGAATCACTCGCTCGCCCCTCGATTCAAAGTCGTAGAGGTCCTGGAAAAAGTTAGGGCCGTAGCTTTCGATTGCAGCCAAAAGCTGCTTGGTCTTAGGGGTGACAAATGGGTAACTGTAGATCTGACCGTGCGGGTGGTGGAGGGTGACTCCAATTTCCTGACCGCGGTTTTCGAATGGGAACACCTGCACAACACCGGGTTGGTTGTAGAGATCGCGGGTGCGATCACTCCAGGCTCGAATCACAGTTTCGATTCGGCTCACCGGCATTGAGCCCAGGCTGCCCTCATGCTGAGGGCTAAAGACCACAACCTCGCAGCGACCAAAAGCGGTAGTGGAAAATCCAAAGGGCTGATCTCCAGCTGGAGTAATTTCACCGGTCTCAGGGCCAAAGGCTGGACCCTTGTTTTCAAAGACCGCAACATCGAAGTTGTCAGGTAGCTCAGAGAGGTTAGTGGCTGTTGTTGGGCAAAGCGGGCAGATGTTTGCCGGAGGTAAAAATGCTCGGCTTTGACGGTGACTGGCAACGGTGATGTAGTCGCCGGTTAGGGCATCAAATCGAAGTTCTGCTGTCTGCGGGCGAGAGTCTTTTTCTCTTAGATCGGCCTTGCGCTGAGCGGGTAGAGCCGAACCTTGGTCATCAAAATAGTAGAGGTCACGGCCATCGAAAAGCTTCGCTTCGATTCGCTCTTTGGCACTCAAAATGACTCCTGATTCGGTTATCTATAAAGGATAGGCTCAAAATCAAACAATTTCGATTCTGGTAATCCTGAAATCAATTCGCATTTAAAAAAGGTCTCTATTTGGCATGCAGTGAAATGAAACTGTTATGCCAGATACAAACTTCTCCTTTTGAACCACTCGATGTGAACGCTAACTTGGCAGTTATTAAGCAGCGTTGCAGTGAGGGAGTGTCATGTCAAAGCAGAAGTTTGAGATTTGGTTTGTAACTGGAAGCCAAAACCTCTACGGAGATGAGACCCTTCGCCAAGTTGCCGAGCAGTCTCAGCTTGTAACCGACCAACTCGGTGTCAGAGGCAACCATTCAGGACTTTGCTCGCATCGCAGGAGTGGAACTGGTGAACATCGATCACAGCACCACGTCGGTTTCAATTCGCAAGGAACTGCAGTGGTCATCGGCTTACTACCGGTTGGCTTCTAAGTTCTAAGAATGGCTAATCCCACCTATACCCTCACCCATGGTGATGCCGAAGCGGTCATCAACTTGGTTGGCTCGGCGCTGGTAGGATTGCGTTTTGGAAATCACCTTGTGATTCCAGAGGTAAACCTCGAGCCTAAAACTTATGCCGGCAGCCTCTTGGCACCTTGGCCTAATCGCATCGCCGAGGGTCGCTACGAATTTCTGGGCAATCAGTATCAGCTTGAGATTCGAGATGGTCGGGGAAATGCGATGCATGGCTTGGTTGATGAGGCGACCTTCGAGGTAGTCGAGACCCGAGTTGGTTTCCTAAAGCTGGCAACCAAGGTTGAAGCTTCTGCTGGTTACCCATGGAACTTGCTCGTGGAAGCCAGCTTCGAGCTAACTGCAGATGAATTAGTCATCAGCTACTTTGTGACCAATGTGGGATCGGGTGATGCGCCGGTTGGTATTGGCACCCACCCCTATTTCACATTTAGTGATGACACCACCATTGAGGTGAACGCCGGTATCGCTTCTGTGCACGGCTCCGACATGCTTCCGGTTTCACAGACTCCCGCTGCCGAGATTGGGCTGGGTTCGGGCAATGCCGTTTTGGTTCGGGACCTAAAACTAGACACTCAATTCACCTCGGTCACTAATCCGGTGGCAACCTTGAAAACCGGCGATCACGCGCTTGATATCTGGCATGACAATGCCCCCTGGCTGATGATTTACACAACCAATAAGTTTCCATGGGCGGATGGTCCTGGTAACGCAATTGCCATCGAGCCGCAGACCTGCCCGGCGGATGCCTTCAACACCGGAGAAGATCTGCGGGTGTTAGCCAGTGGCGAATCGACTTGGATGCGCTTTGGCCTAAAGCATCGAGGCTAAGGTTTAAACCCTATGAATCGGATAACAAAAAACCCGGGAGGCGTAAGCTTCCCGGGTTTTTCTTTAAGTTCTATTAGCTGGCGCGACGAGCTCTTGCGTAGCGACGCTTTAGTGAGCGACGCTCATCCTCAGAAAGACCGCCCCAAACACCAGTGTCCTGGTTCTCTTTGATGGCGTATTCAAGGCAGTTAGCGGCTACGTTGCACTGGCGGCAAATGGATTTGGCTTGCTCGATTTGTTCCAGCGCTGGTCCGGTGTTGCCCACTGGGAAGAAGAGCTCAGGGTCCTCATTGAGGCAACGGGCCTGGTTTAGCCAAGTCATATCCATAATGTTCTGTTATTCCTAAGTTTTCAAACCGAAATCCCGCCAATCAAGCGGGTAAAGTCAATGTTGCAACCCCCAAATGGTTTCACAACTGGGAGAGGAAATCAAGACCCAAAATGTCTAACCCAGGACTCAAGTTGGTTATTTCCGCGAGCGTTATTGCGATTCAGTCCCTAGCTATCTGGGGTTTACTGGCGTGGGTAGTGGTCCTAATTTTTGTTGAGACTCCAACATCCTTGGTGTCTGCACTGTTTCTGGTCGGCCTTTTGATTGCAGCTGGATTGTGGAGCAGCAACATTGTGCTCGGGCTTTGGCGTAGGTCACGCTGGGCTCACACGCCAGCCATGGTGCTTCAGCTTTTGATCGCCTCTATTGGCGTTGCGAGCTTCGCAGGAGAGTTTGGCAATTTGCTCATCGGTGCTTTGCTTTTGATTCCAGCAACAGCAGTTTTTATCCTGCTGTTTAGTAAGTCAGTTCGAGAGATGTTTCAGCGCTGATTGATGTGCTTTAGCAACATCTCAACGTGACCGGTTGACTTGACGCTGTAATAAGCGGCGGTGACGTTGGAGTTCTCATCTACGATCGCGGTCGAGCGAAGCACACCCTTATAGGTTCTGCCGTAGAGAGTCTTGGTGCCAAATGCCCCATAGGCCTTGTGGACGATAAAGTCCGGGTCACTCAAAAGCGGGAAAGTTAGTTGCTGGGCGTCTTCAAAGTCTTTTAGTTTTGCCGGCTCGTCAGGAGAGATTCCTATTACTGCATAGCCCTTAGCGGTGAATTCGGAAATGCGATCTTGGAAATCTGCCGCTTCTTTGGAGCAGCCAGGTGACCCAGCTGCGGGGTAGAAGTACAAAACGGCCTTCTGGCCAGCCAGTTTCTCCGAGGAAAACTCTTGGCCATTTTGGTCCAGCAGGCTAAAGGAAGGCGCTTTCGACCCTTCGGTCAAGCGGAATTCCTGATCGCTCATTTGACCCTCACATTCGACTCCAAGGCTAGGGGTGAAATCTGACTAATACCTGATAGTTCGCCAATAGCGTTGCTGTCCCCAATAAAAAAGTGTCGGCCTGTGGTTGCATAATTCTGCTAGCTCAAGATGGGCCTAGGCTTGAGAATAGTGGTTGAAAGTAGATTGGGGCGTCTAGTGATCAAGCGTTGGATTACAGCTAGCGCAGCTGCCCTGTTGTCTTTGGTTTTACTGACTAACCCTGCTTCAGCGGCTATTCAGAACTATCAAGAGTCACCGGCTGACACTTATACCCAAGCCGGCACACCGGCAAACTTCAATGTTTTGAATGTCTCCTACGCAGAATTCTCAGAGGCACCGGATTTCCATTATTTCTACATCGATTTTGCGGCCCCACTTCAGGCGGCTCAGTTCAACGACCGGTTGGGCTCCTGGGCCATGGTGATGATCGATTCCAATAACGACGGCGCTGAGGATTTCAGGGTAGAAACCGGCTTGGAAACCTTGGATGGAAGCTTTGGTTCTCCCGCTTATGTCCACGACGAGAAGCGTGATCGGGAAGTGTCCGGTTGTTCGGCAGTTTTCTTTAGCAATCTCAAGGAAAAGGTTTCTTGGGTGGGCTTCAAGCTGCCATACAACTGCCTAAAGCTTCCAAAGACCTTCGGAATTCAGGCTTACGCGGACTACAACGAGAACGACAACTCCGGGTTTGACTACGTTCCAGAAGATAGTTTCTTCAAGGTCACACACAAGCTCAATAGCGCAGCAACCGTAACCGGCCTAGCACTGCCATCTTTGGCATCGCAAGCCCTTTACTCGGTCAATAGTCCGGGGGCTGCTCCTAATGACCTAGTAGCCCTAAGTCCTGAGGTCCTAAAGTCTGTGGTAACAGTCTTCTGCGGTCAGGGGCTTGGCACCGGCTGGGCCGCCAAGGTGTCGATCCCAGCTTCGGTAACCGCTCAGGGCATGAAGACTTTCTTGGTTACCAACCACCACGTGGTTGACGACTGCTTAGGTGCAGGGGAGGTAACCCTCACGGACAACGATGGCAACTCCGCTATTGGTTATATCGCCTCGGCGGATGCAACCAAGGACCTTGCGGGTATCTATACCAAGATGGCGCTGCCAACGCTTAGTTTCAGGGGAGAAAAGCCTGCTCAGGGCTGGTGGGTTGGTGTCATAGGCTCTCCAAGGGGTCTCGACGGCTACCTAACCGACGGGCTTGTTTCCAAGGTGGTTGCAGACGGCAGTGAGTTTGGAGTTTCGGCTTCGCTAAACCCTGGAAACTCTGGTGGTCCAATCTTCGATCGTGAAGGCAGAGTCTTAGGAATTGCCACCTACAAGCTTTTGGAATCTGAGAGTCTGGGTTTTGCTCGAAGTTCAACCCTGCTGTGCACGATAGTCGTGAAGTGTGACTCGGCCAATCCAATCTGGTCGACTCAACTAGCAGCCAAGCCGGGTAGCGAGGCAGGTGGCGGCACAGCTGCTGGACAACTGAAATCCGCAACTCTGCCTTCCTTTAGCGCAAAATCCTCAAAGCTAAGTGCCACCCAGCAAAATTCAATCAATCGTCTACTGATTCTCAATGGTTGGACCACAAAGTTTGTTTGCAGCGGAATCATCTCCACCAGGGCGACCAGCACAGAGAAGTCTCTAGCAACAGCCCGGGCTAAAGCTGCTTGCGATTTTGCGAAAAAGCAAAACCCAAGCCTTTCCACTTTCTATCAGTTCAAGACCTCAACCTCCACCTCGACAATTGGCAAAGTTTTAGTGACGCTAAAGAACTAGGTAGGTTGCGTTACTTCTGTCTGAAGACATTCGGGCAAAAGTAGATTTCTAGGTTTGGCTTTGTTGGTTAGAGTTTTATCAACGGGAGAAACTATGTGTTTTGTTTGCACCACGGTCGCGGCAACGTTGCTGATCTCAAGTCAAATTGTCCCTGTCGATGCCATT
>CANESN010000002.1 GCA_947441105.1 Micrococcales bacterium | reverse complement strand
TTGGGTAAGCGCGCCATCGGCACCACCGGTCGCGGCATTGGCCCAACCTACGGCGACAAGATGGGGCGCCTAGGAATTCGAATTCAAGACCTTTTCGACCCAAGCATTTTGCTGCAGAAGGTCGAGGGAGCACTTCTTCAAAAGAACGACCTGTTGGTAAAGATCTACAACCGTGCAGCGGTTAGACCTCAAGAGGTGGTTGACCACCTACTTTCGTTCGCAGAGCGTCTTCGCCCAATGGTGGCCGACACCTCGCTGATTTTGAACAACGCGCTTGCCGATGGCAAGACTGTGCTGCTTGAGGGTGGCCAGGGAACGCTATTGGATGTTGACCACGGAACCTATCCGTTTGTGACTTCCTCAAACCCAACCGCAGGTGGAGCAACCACCGGTAGCGGTATTGGTCCAACCAAGATCACCGGCGTGATTGGAATCCTCAAGGCCTACACCACCCGCGTTGGCTCAGGACCATTTCCTACCGAGCTGTTTGATGAGTGGGGCGAGTTTCTGCGTAAGACCGGTGGCGAGGTTGGTGTTACCACCGGCCGTAACCGTCGCTGCGGTTGGTTCGATGCACCCATCGCCAGATACGCAACACGTATCAATGGTCTAACCGACATCTTCCTCACCAAGCTCGATGTGCTCACCGGCATCAAAGAGATTCCAGTTTGTGTTGCCTACGATGTGGACGGCGCAAGGGTCGAAGAGGTACCGGTTTCCCAGACCGATTTCCACCACGCTAAGCCGATCTACCAAATGTTCCCAGGTTGGGACGAGGACATCACCGGCTGCAAGACCTTCGAGTCACTGCCAAAAAATGCTCAGGACTATGTCCTAGCGCTTGAGAAAATGAGCGGCACTCGCATCTCTGCAATCGGTGTTGGACAGGATCGCAACGCGACCATCGTCCGCCACGACATGCTTGGCTAGTCAGAGAACATCTAATGGCAGCAAACGGTAAGCCCGAAGATCTGGATGCGATTCCATATCCAGATGAGGCATTTAACTCTTGGGGCGCTGCCGCGGTTGGAATTGACCCACTAGCCGCCAGCTTCACCTCGGTGCCATACCAGCCGGTAAGACCTCACGTTCCGTTCTACCGCTTTGTTTCATACCCAGACATTCTCGATTTGCGCAAAGCCGGATATGAGATGGAGCGCTTTGTTCCGCTCTTTGACCAGCTCGAGGATGTTCGCTATCGCGATGCGCTGGCACTGTCCGCAATGCTTCACCACCCGAACCCATCGCTTCCTTGGAACCCAAGACGTGCGAAGGAAATTGAGCTTGAGGTTCGTGCCCAGTTGCACGAACACGGCCTTGGTGAGATTCCGACTCTGCTCAGAAGGTTTTTGGGTAAGGCTTTCCCGAACGACACCGTTAGTTATTTGACTGTCGACCTAACCCATGTCTTTTACTGGGCATGTGTTGCAGAGCTAGCCGACGATTTGGTTTGGCGTAATCCAAACTTGGGCTGGAAGGCCGAATACCTTAGGTTCCCGGTTCGAACCCTGGGTTAGCAAAAAGGGATGAGAATCCTTTTGACGGCTGGAATATCAGGTTCTGCCCAGTCCAATTTTGAAAGTTCACTCTCTGGCACCCAGCGCAACTCCGAGTGATCGGTTGAGTGGGTTGGTTTGTCTCCCTGCAGGTCACAGACAAAGGTGACTAAGTCGATATCCCCGGTGGTGGTGCGATCAAACATTCTCCGAACCACAATTTCGACGCCTAATTCTTCTTGAATTTCGCGAACGATCGCTTCTACTAAAGGTTCATTGGCTTCGGGTTTCCCGCCGGGAAACTCCCACTTATCGGGAGCGGCTTTCCAGTCGCCACGTTTAGCGCATAGGTAATTGTGCTCAGCGTCCTGAATGATTGCGGCGACGACCAAAGTTGTCATGACCAAAGGATAGCTTTGGTCTAAGGGAGGCTTGATGGAACTCTGCTCAGTTTGCTTGGACTTTTTCTTCAACTGCGAATGCGAATACTGCGAGTGCTTGGTGAAGAAGGTAAATCTTGAACCTAACGAGGAAGATTAGCCTCAATCAGCTCGACGATTTTCTCGTCGTCCGGCAGCATGTTTGGGCGGAAGCGGTGGATCTCGCCGTTTGGTAGCACTAAATATTTTTCGAAGTTCCAAAGCACTGGTCCTGCAAGTCCCATTGCGTCTTTGGTCTTTACCAATTGCTTGTAGAGATCATGACGCTTACGACCGTTTACATCTGCCTTTTGAGTCATTGGGAAGGTGACTCCCCAGGTGGTGGAGCAGTACTCACCAATTGAGTCGTTGTCCTTTAGCTCCTGCATAAAAGAGCCCGATGGCACACCAAGGACACTGAACCCGCGGCCCTGGTATTTCTTTTGCAGCTGCTCGAGCTGTTCATATTGCGGGGAGAGACCGCAGCGTGAGGCGACGTTCACGATTAGCAGGAGCTGACCTTTGAACTCAGAGAGGTTTCTAGCCTGGCCATTCAGCATGGTCAGTGGCACGTCGTAATTAAGCATGGCGTTGATAACCCCTAACGGGGTGGAGAAATTTCAGCTCTAAATGTTGGCGAGATTCCCAGTGAGCTTTTGTGCAAGTCGGCGAAGCAGAATCAAAGCGAACGCAAGTCCCAGGCCAAAGATCGTAAAGCCCAAAATGTATAGCGCTACACCTGTCTCGCCAACCTCAGCAGGGTTTAGGAACCAGTAAGGCCACTCACCAGCCGTGAAGCCGCGGACGATGCTAAACAGCACCCAAATATATGGAAAAACCAAAATCCAAAGCGCCTTGCGGAAGTTAGTCCTCGGTCCCTTCACCGAGAGGATGTAGTCCAGGGTGATCAAGATCGGGCCATAGGTGTGGATGATCAGGTTTGGTAGCACCGGCCACGCGTAGCCAACATCTCTGGCGTCAATTGCGCCATCACCCAGTAGCAGGTGATAGCCCGCACCAATCACGATCATGGCAACGGTTGCACCCAGGCGAATTACGTTCATTCGTCTGGTTTCAGAGCGGTGATTTACTAAATAAAGCCCGCTCATAATCAGCACAATGCCGGCAAGAATTGCAGAATCAATCGAGAGTTTGCTGAAGTAATCCCAGGGGCGAAACAGGTTGTTGATGATTCGATCAGTTACCTGCCAAACCACGCTGCCGAGCAGTGCTAAGCCAAGCAGCAACCTAAACCAACCAAATACACCCTTGTATGTCATACCGAGACATTACTTGCTAGCTTGCAAGAAGCCCGCCACCGCGGTTAGGAATTCTTGTGACTTCTCCTCATTGGGTAGGTGACCGCAATTCTTAATCACAACCAGCTGGGCATTCGGCAACTCTCCCGCTAAGCGAATCGAATCGGCAGTTGCTACCACCTCATCGGTATCTCCGGTGATGACCAATGTCGGCATTGAGATTGAAGCAAGCTGCTTATCGACATTGGTGGTCCGAGGGGCTTTGTTGTAGTTCCAGAACGCTTTTTCCCAGCCCCTGATTTTGAGCGGAGCGGTGTATTTGGCTTTGAGCTCTTCTGTCACCAAACTTTTGTCGTAGTAGCTCTCATTCAAAAGATCTAGGCCAGAGGTCGCAATCGAGGAGACCAGCGCAGGACCTACGTGATTCAGCTGCGGGATGTCATAGATCCAGTTCAGCCAGGATGACCCGCCACCGGTGCTGTAAATAGCTGGGTCCAAAAGAATCAGCTGATCTACTGCTTCTGGATTCTGGGCTGCGAAGGCTGCTGCCAGATTGCCTCCTGCGGAATGTCCAAGGATCACAACCTCTTTGCCGGCACCAAACTCATCGATTAGAGCTTGAATCACCTCTAGCTGCCCGGCTGTAGAATATGGGTTTGTGCCGGTCCAGCTCTCAGGACGTTCTGTAAAGCCAAAGGCTGCACGATCGTAGGCAACTACAAAACCTGCGTCACCAAGCTCATTAAGAACCAGGTCCCAGGTTGAAACGTTTGCACCAAAGCCGTGCAGCAAAAGAATCAGTCGGTCAGAGTTTGGATCCCCAGCGGTTAGGTAGTGCACATCGTGCCCAACAACCTCGATGAACTTACTCTTATCCCCGAATTGAGCGTTTGCTGCTTCGACGTTTGTGAGGGTTCCGGAACTGTTTACCGGAATCAGGAATGGACCTACCAGCAGCAGGCCTAGAATCGATGCGAGGACAATCTTGGTTCTACGTTTCATTTGACCATTAACTCACAGTCCGAATTGTTCCATCCCCAAAGAACAGGTAAAGATGCCACGCACTCGCTCTCTAGTTACTAACAGCCCAGGCGCAAAGTTTGAAAAGGGAGAGCTGCCACTTAGGGAACTGACCTCCGAGATGGTTGCCGTGAAGATTCTTTTCTCCGGTATTTGCCACTCCGATATCCACCAGGCAAGAGATGAGTGGTTCGAGGGTATTTTCCCAATGGTGCCGGGGCACGAAATCGTTGGTGAGGTAACCGCGGTTGGTTCTGCAGTTTCAAAGTTTGAGGTTGGCGAGCGAGTAGGCGTTGGCACATTTGTGGATTCCTGCCGCACCTGCGAATACTGCAAGTTGGGCATGCAGAACTACTGCCTAACCGGCAATGTCCAGACCTACAACGGTCGTCACTACGACCAGACCCCAACCTACGGTGGCTACGCCAAAGACATCGTGGTTGACCAAAACTACGTCCTAAAAGTTTCCAAAAAAATTGATGCCGCAGGCAGCGCACCTTTGTTGTGTGCCGGCGTCACTCTTTGGTCACCGCTCAAGCACTGGAAAGTAGGACCGGGCAAGCGGGTTGCAATTTTGGGTCTTGGTGGCCTAGGCCACATGGGCGTGAAGTTCGCAGCCGCAATGGGAGCGGAGACCTACGTGCTTGGACACTCGCCAGCCAAAGCCGCAGATGCCATCGAATTCGGTGCCAAGGCATATGTCTTGACAACAGATGCGATTGAAAACCACAAGAACTTCTTCGATCTAATTATTAACACCACCAGTGCTGACCTGGATCTCGATGGCCTGCTTGGCACCCTGCGAGTTGGCGGTTCAATTGTGAGCGTTGGACTTCCAGGCAGAAATCAGAATTACAACCCATTTAGCTTGGTTACCGGACTGAAGTCAATCGCCGGTGCAAACACCGGAAACATTGCCGACACCCAGGAAATGCTGAACTTCTGCGCCGAGCACAACATCGTTTCTAACATCGAGCTGGTAGATGCTGGCGATGCATCCGCTGTCGATGCAGCCTATGACCGTGTGGTCGAAAGCGATGTTCGGTACCGCTTTGTAATTGACGCCAGCACTATTTAGTAGGGAGTACGAATGAAGCAGCACAAACTAGGTAATCGTCAGGTTTCTGCAATCGGCGTCGGTTGCATGAATGTTTCTTGGATTTGGTCCAATGGAGCTGCGCTTGATCCGGTGCGCCGCCAAGAGTCTGCGATTCCAGCGATCCACGCGGCGCTTGATGCCGGTGTCACTCTTTTGGACACCGCAGACATCTATGCCCCTACCTGGGATGCTTTTGGTCACAACGAGATCTTCGTTGCCGAGGCACTTAGAACCTGGTCCGGCACCAAAGAGCAAAAGGACAAGGTTGTTGTCGCAACCAAGGCCGGCATCACTCGCCAGCCAGGTGAGCGCTGGGGCCGAAATGGCAGCCTGGACTATCTACTTCGCGCGGCCGAAGCATCCGCTGGACGTTTGGGTGTTGAAAAGATTGACCTTTGGCAGCACCACCGCCTAGACCCAGAGATTGTGTTTGAGACTCAGGTCGCAAACATCTTGGCCCTGAAAGAGCGCGGCATCGTCGACCAGATCGGTGTCTCGAACTACGACGCTAAGCAGCTCGAGATCGCCATCAAGATTGCGGGCGGCCCGGACGAGGGTGGCATTGTTTCTATCCAGAACGAGTTCTCACCTCGCTACCGCTACGACCTAGATGTGCTGGCAGTATGCGAGAAATACGGCATTACCTATTTGCCTTGGTCACCACTTGGCGGCATGAACAACAAAAAGGCCATCACCGATTCCGATGCCTTTGAAGAGGTTGCCAACAAGCACAACGTCTCAAAGTATGCAATTGCTTTGGCCTGGGAAATCAAGACCTCACCGAGCGTGATTCCAATCCCGGGAGCTACCAGAACCGAGAGCATCCTGGACTGCATTACCGCGCTCGATGTGACACTCAGCGATGATGACTTTGAATACCTGAATGCAAACCTTCCGGAGCAGGCAGAGTATTCAAGCGAACTGATGCCTAAGCCAGCTCACCGCTAGCCAAAGATGTCCTTAGCCTCCCTAAGATTTAGAACGTGAGGCTAAATCGGGGGTCACTTTCCATCATTGGTGGACTGATAGTGATTATTTGGTTTGCATCGCTCTTTGGTTCTTCGGATGAGCCAGTCGAGCAGGTCACCTCCGCGTCTCCAACTCAGACCGTGACCAGAACTCCGTCTCCGACAGCTTCACCAACAATTTCCCCAACCACCGAATCGCCTGAATCACCTAAACCCACTGAGACCAAAAAACCGACCACCAAACCCGCGACCGAACTTACTGACCTGCAGGTTTTGATTCCAGAGCTGGTTGTTGCTGCAGAGCAGGGCGCGGGATACGACCGAGACCTGTTTAAGCACTGGATTGATGCCGATGGCGATGGCTGCAACACCAGACGAGAGGTGTTGATTGCCGAGGCTAAGGTGAAGCCCACTGTTTCCGGTGATTGTGATCTTTATGGCGGTGAGTGGTATTCGGTCTATGACCAGGTGACAACCACTGATCCTTCTAGTTTTGATGTCGATCACTTCATACCGCTCAAAGAGGCATGGGACTCTGGAGCGTATGCCTGGAGTTCGGAAAAGCGTAAAGAATTTGCCAATGACTTAGGGTTTGGCGGAAGTCTTATTGCAGTCACGGCATCGTCTAACAGGTCAAAGTCAGATCGAGATCCTTACGATTGGCTCCCGATAAACACCGGCTATCGCTGCAGCTATGTCACCAACTGGGTGAAGGTAAAAATCCGCTGGGGTCTAACCGTTGATAGTTCAGAACTTGCCATGATCAAAGAATTTGGCAAGACCTGTAAGTAGCAACTACTTCAAGCTGGAATCGAAGAAGCTAACCAATGCGGTTGCGTAGCGATCGGTTTCGGTGAGCATGCCCTCGGTGTGGTCGGCACCCTCGAAAGTCTCAAGAGTGATGTTTGAACCAACGGATTTGGCGTAGTCATAGAAGTCCACCGAAGACTGATACTTCAAACGCTGGTCAGCGTCTCCGTGAAGAATCAGCATTGGCCTTGCGCCAGCCTTTTCGATCGAATCCTTAACCGAAGTCTCAGAGAGATTCACTCCGTGCAGCACAAGTGCTGCACCCTGAGCAAACTGCCAAAGGAAAGCTGGGAGACCTTGGTATTCCAACTCTTGCGTCGCAGCAGCATTGAAGTCAAAGATGGTGCCTTCCATCGCAAAAGCTGACACCAGGTCAGTCTTTGCTGGAAGTAGTGAGGTTGCAATCGCACCTCCGGAGACACCAAACATCCCAAGTGAGGTTGCTGGAATGCCCTTTTCGGTGTTCAGCCACTTGGCTACCTCTGCGAAGTCTGACGACTCCTGTTGGCCACCGGAGTGGCGACCATCGGTGCAGGTTGATTCTCCTGCGTCGCGCTGGTCAACTAGCAGCACGTTGTAGCCACCTTTAACCAGCATCGCAGTCGGCAAAAGGGTGTTGAAGTCCTGCTTGCTGGTGCCGATACCGTGGGTGACAATTACGGTCTTTTTGGTCTCATCAAAATTAGGTGCGATCCACCAGGCTGCAAGTTCAATTCCCTCTGCAACTGGGATTCTTAGCTCTTCATAGGCGACGTCCGTCAGCCACCAGTCACTGAGGTCGTAATCGACCCACTTGTTCCAACCCTCACCCGGGAACGGACCGTTGTCTATACCTGCGGTGTAGAACTCCGAAGGTGTGTGATTGATGTCATCTTCATTGACTGCGCACTCGACTTTGGTGCCGGTTTGATAGACGTAGTCACCTACCGCTAGCCCACCTCCTGCAACTAGTAGAACTAGACCGGAAGCAACGACTGTAATCACCCTTGATTTACGCATCCCACAAGGTTAGTGGCGAATCTATTCGCGCAACAACTATCGCTCTAGCGGTTGGCATGGTTAGCCTTGCGGTTGGAATGATCTTGAGTGCTATTGTCGAAGCAGCGACCTTCGACTTTTAAGGAGTCAAAATGTTTTGTCAGGGATGCGGTACTGAGTTTGCACCGGGTGCAACTTTCTGTTCACAGTGCGGACGACCAAAGCCAGGTAGCGCTCAAGAGGCCACCCCACAGCAAATGCCAGCCACCCAGTATCAAGTGACGCAGGCACCGCAGACCTCAGGTCTCGCGGTTGGAGCTCTAGTTGCTGCGATTTTCCTCCCGATCCTGGGGCTAATTCTTGGCTACGTGGCTCGTAATGACATCCGCTCTTCTAACCCTCCAAAAGGTGGAGACGGTGTGGCAACAGCGGCGATCGTAATCGGTTGGATTTTCACGATTCTTGGTTTCTTCTCGTTCATTTTTGTTATCTTCTTCTGGGCCGAATTCATGCCGCTGTTCTTGGACTCCTACTACGAGTATTAGGCTCTATTTCCACTGGAAAATAGTTACCTTGGCCTATCGCCAATTGGCTTGATTGGTGTTACTTTGAACCTTGGGTGATGGGTACTCGTTGTTCCCGTCGAGCGGGGTAAAAATGAGCAAGGCTTTTTCACGGGTTCTTTCGGTCACAATTGCCACACTGCTGATGCTTTTAGGTCAGGGCACTGTTGCGATGGCCGCTAATGAACAGACATTCCAGGGCGAAGAAATCATCGCCAACCAGCTGATTGTTCAGCTGGAAAAGGATGCCCCTGAGCCGCAGGAAGTCTTTAGCTCGGGCTCAGTGCTTGGCTATTCGGCCATCGGCCTCGAAGGTGCCGGCACCTATTTGTTGAAGGTAAACCCATTTGACTCGCTCGCCACCAACCTTTC
Source organism: Micrococcales bacterium (assembly GCA_947441105.1). GTDB lineage: Bacteria > Actinomycetota > Actinomycetes > Actinomycetales > Microbacteriaceae > Aquiluna. The sequence goes on along the minus strand of CANESN010000002.1, from coordinate 12,531 downwards.
TCGTATTCAAGCGTTCGACGGAGTCGAATTTGCAGAGCCGAACTACGAGGTTGAACTTGATAACACCAGCAATGACACTCGGTATGTAGATGGAAGCATGTGGGGGCTTTACGGTGCCACCAGTGCCTCAACCTCAAGCCCAACCAGCTCTAACGGCGTAAACGCAGCTGGTGCATGGGCCAAGGGCTACACCGGATCTCGCGCGGTATACGTTGCGGTTATCGACTCCGGTATCAACGTTTCTCACCCTGACCTTGCAGCGAATATTTGGACCAATGCTCAAGAGACCCCGGGCGATGGTATCGACAACGATGCCAACGGCTTTATCGATGACATCAACGGTTATGACTTTCTAAACAACGATGCAACCGTCTATGACGCCGGCGAACACCCTCACGGAACTCACGTTGCGGGAACCGTTGGCGCTGTTGGTGGCAATGGAACTGGTGTCACTGGTGTCGCCTGGCAGGTGAGCCTGATCTCGGCCAAGATCGTGAACGCTAGCGGTCAGGCAGCTATCGCAGATGCGATCGAAGCAATCGACTACATCACCATGCTGCGCATGAAAAAGGGTCTAGACATCATCGCAAGCAATAACTCTTGGGGTGGCACTGCCTATTCTCGCTCGCTAGAGAACGCCATCAAGCGTGGTGGCGATGTTGGAATCATCTTCGTTGCGGCAGCTGGAAACGATGCCACAGATATCGGAACTACTGCTCAATACCCAGCGGCCTATGACTGCACCACTCCACACCGCCCATTTGACTGCGTGGTTTCGGTTGCTGCAATTGACCAGGCTGGCTTACTTGCTAACTACTCAAACTTCTCTTCGACCAGGGTTGACCTAGCGGCCCCTGGATCCAACATTCTCTCCACTTCTGGCGATGGCTACGCCACTCTGAGTGGTACTTCGATGGCAACGCCTCACGTCACCGGAGCAATCGCCCTCTGTCTTGCTGCCTATCGAGGCACCACCGCTGAGCAAGCGATTGCAAAACTGAAATCAACCACCACCGCGATGGGAACTCTGACCGGCAAGGTAGCTTCAGGCGGACGACTAAATGTCGCAGCATTTGTTGACTCATGTGTTTCAGAAACGACCGCGCTTTCCGGTGCGGTTTCAAACACCAAGCTTTCAGCTTTGTACACCGACCGTGTTCGAGTCGACTGGGATGACACCGTTGCCGGCGACTACGAGCAAGAGCTTCAGATCTCGGTCGGACCAAACGGCTGTGCCGGACCATTCACCCACTTCGGTTACATAGGTCCTGGACTTACTGCCCTTCCGGTATTCAATCTTCAGGAAGCTCAGTTCTACTGCTTCCAGGTTCGCGGTATTCGCGATGCTTCAACCACAACGTGGAACAAGTCCAACGTGGCAATCACCTGGACCAGCAACCTGCCATACATCACCGGAAAGGTGACTCTGGCAGATGGTGTCACCCCGGTTGCAAAGATGCCGGTTAAGTGGCTAGCTACTGGTGCATACGCAGGTTCAGACAATCAAAACGCTCTGGTTGGTTACACCAACCTCGCCGGTGAGTATGTGCTTCAGGTTCCTAATGGCACCGAGGGTGAGCTCTTCCTGAACACCTCGCGCTGGGCCAACAGAGGTCTTGACACCATTCCTCCAACCCCTTGGGGCATGGAGGCCGGTGGCAAGTTGACCATTACCCAGGACACCGTGGTGGACATTAAGGTCCCGAGCATCAAGACCACCACCGTCACTGTTGTGCAACACGGCACTAACCAGCCGGTTGTCGGTGGCAAGGTGCAGTTCGTTGGAGACACCAAGGGCTGTGTTACTGGAAGCTACACGCCTTTTGCCTCTGCGATTACCCCACGTTGTCTATCCTGGCCAGCCGGCTATGCCCACTCAGGTCCGGTGACCGATGCCCAGGGCAAGGTGACGCTAGCAATTTTGGATACCACTCATGTGGCTAATTCCAACTATGAGTTCATGGTCATCGATCCGCAGAACCCTGCCAAGAGCACAGCCTTTAACCTCACACCTACCTCGAGTGCGACTGTCACCGTGGTTATGAACCCACCGGTTGTTTTCTCCGGCAAGGTGTTCATGGCTGATGGCACAACCCCGGTCTCGGGAGCGGTTGTGAACTGGCTAAACGATGGTCAGTACGCCGGCCTGGAGAACTCCAATGCTTTGAAAGCAACTACCAACAGCACCGGTCAGTACTCACTATCAGTGCCTGCCGGAACCCTTGGTCGTTTGTTTGTAAGCACTAGCCGCTCACCTAAGAATGTATCTCCAACATCCCCACAGCTTCCTTGGGGACTTGAAGCTGGCGGTATGACGAGCTCGTCCGTGAGCAAAGAGATCAACCTCGTGATGCCAGCTCAGAACAATGTCACCGTGAATGTCACAAACGGTTCGACTGGAGCATCTATGTCCGGAGCGATCCTGGAGTTCGTTGGCTACACCAAGACCTGTGTGACCGGTAGCTACACGCCGTTTGCTGGCGCAACTAACGCTGCCTGCACCACCTGGCCAGGTGGCTACGCCCACTCAGCCCCACGGGCTAACTCGTCAGGCGTTGTGAAGATCGCAATCTTTGCTCAGCAGCACTTGAACTCCAGCACCTTCAAGCACGATTTCTTGGTGCGCGATGCAAATGACACCTCAAGAACCACAAACCTGAGCGTCACAACCACTACCGACACCACTGTGAATGTCGTCATGAACCAGCCGGTGACTGTCACCGGAAAGGTCTTCCTATCTGATGGCACAACTCCGGTAGCAGGTGCTCCGGTCAAGTGGCTAAACGATGGTCAATACGCAGGTCTGGATAACGAGAACGCAATCACCGCGACAACCAATGCCAGCGGTGAATACTCGCTAACGGTTCCTAATGGAATCTTGGGCAGGCTCTTTGTAAACACCTCTCGCAAACCAAACACCGCAACCCCAACTTCCCCAATCATCCCTTGGGGTCTTGAGGCCGGTGGAAACACCACCTTCACCCAGTCAAGAACCGTGAACATTGTGCTGCCGGCACAGAACCTGATTAAGTTCCAGGTCAAGGAGTGGGCTTCAAACAACGCTGTTGCTGGAGCATTTGTTGAGTTCTCCGGCTACACCAAAACCTGTAAGTCCGGAAGCTACACACCATTTCCTGGCGCAACCTCTCCGGTCTGTACCACCTGGCCTGGTGGCTACCCACACTCCGAACCACTTACCAATGCCAGCGGTGAAGTGACAGTTGCGGTCTTTGCGGCATCGATTATGAACGACAACAACTACACCTGGAACATTACCCACCCGATCGACTCGGCCCGAGTCGCACAGGTGAGCTTTGCGGCATCGCAGAGCGCAACCATTGCGGTTGTCATGCCGGGAACGCCAAGTCAGCCTGAGCAACCTTCTGCCACCGCGCTAACCAATGAGGTCCGCTTGAACTGGACCGAACCTTGGAATGGTGGAGCGTTTATCGACTACTACAAGGTCTGGGTATCGCTATCTGCTTCAGGTCCATTCACCTTGGTATCAAGTGGTGGATGTGCTGGAAACGTAGCCCCTGATCTCAGATCCTGTGTGGTTACTAACCTGACCCCGGGAGTTACCTACTACTTCGCGATCATCGCCCACAACGTAATTGGTTACAGCCAGCTTTCCATGGCAGTTTCCTCAACGCCAAAGGCAGCGATCTCAAGCTTCACAAGTTCCCCAACCCCAACCATCACGGGCTCTGCCCAAATCGGGCAGTTCCTGATTGCCGAGCCAGGTGCTTGGGATTCAGGAACTGCCTTTGATTACGAGTGGCTAAAGGACGGTAGTGCCATTGCAGGTGCTGTCGGATCTAGCTACTTGATCAAGGCATCGGATGCCGGCAAGGCCATCACCCTGAAGGTGACCGGTCGAAAGACTGGCTTCCAGAGCGTGACCAAGAACTCGACCGCAACCACTCCAACCTGGCCAACCGGTGCTCGTCTGATTGCGATTACCGGTTCACCGGTAATCGGCCAGCTATTGGTTGCGCAACGATCAACCCTGGTCAGTGCCGCAGATGTTGGCTACCAGTGGCTAAGAGAAGGTCAGGTGATTAGTGGTGCAACTACTGAGACCTATGAGCCAACCCTTGCGGATGTTGGCCAAGCCATCTCGGTGCAGCTAACTGGAACAGTTCTAAGTGCGGCACCTGCCGATGCAAGGATCGCAACCGTGAAGATCGCATCGCTGGTATCTGAAGTTGTCGTGGCAACCGGACCTGGATTGCTTGTGGCTGCACCACCGATCCCAATTGCAATTCCAACTGTTACCCCACCGGTTCCAACCCAAAGCGCTGCGGCTTCTTATGCGCAGAGTTACCTACCGGCATTTATTGGCAAGGCCTTCAACCTAACCGCAGCCCAGAAGGCAGCGGTCAAGGAAATCCTCAAGGGCAGCACCGCCAGCAAGTTCCTTTGCACCGCGATCAGACTGACCAATGGTCCTGCATCACAGAACGTCTTGTTCCTAAAGCGAGCAAAGGCTGTCTGTGAATATGCCAAGACTCAAAGGCCAGCACTTGCAACCTGGTTCCAGTCAAAACCGACCAAGGTTCAGAGTTACGCCGGCAAGGTATTGGTTGGGCTGAGGGGCTAAAGAGGATAAGTGTTCAACAACCTAGTTGTTGAATACCTGGCCCTGGCCGTTTAGTTGGTAGTAGCGGACGTAGTCGATCTTCATTTGGGCTGTGGTCCAGCCGTCATAAGCGTCTGAGAATCCACCCGCGGGTGAGATGGCGTTGTTCAGAATGATGAAGAACGGGTGGTTGAAGGCCCAGGATCCATTTTGATTCAGCGTGCTGCTGGTCTCCTCCAAGATCTTTACTCCGTCGACATAAATCGCCAGGTAGTTTTCCAGCCAGTGGACTTTGTAGACGTGATAGGCGTTCGCGTAGTTGCCACCACTTGCCTCACCATATTCGTAAGCGTCATTGCCAGCGTTAGACCAGTGGATTGCGCCAGCGACTCTGGATCCAGACTTGCCCTCCATGATGTCGATCTCACCTGATGCTGGCCAGCCCACCGAAGTGATGTTGGTGCCCAACATCCAAAACGCTGGCCAGTTGGCACCACCGATTGGGTTTTGAATCCTTGCCTCAATCACGCCATACATGAAAGAGACTTTGCCCTGGGTGTCGAATCTTCCGCTTGTGAATGGACAGGTTCCAGACCATGCCAAGCAGCTACCTACTGAGGCAGGAGTAGTTACCCGCCTGGATGTAATAACCGCATTGCCCTGGCCATCTAGCTGGTTTGCGTCGGGGATGAATTGCTGCTGCTCATTGTTGTGGCAAGTGCCACCACCGTTAGCAGCTGAGTGCCCACAGGTTCGAGATGTCCACCTAGAACCATCAAGTGCTCCGCTGCCATCAAAGTTTTCCTCCCAGAGCAGGCTCCCCTGAGTGAAAGCTGGCGAGGAAGATCCCGGCACTGTTGTCTGAGTGGCGGTTACCGCTGGGAACGAGACCTGATCGAAGTAATAGGTTGCCCCACCGGTGGTGGTGCCAAAGGCGTAGAAGATCACGGCCTTTCGGTATTGGATGTCTGTGCTGTAAGCCGGAGAGCCGCCTCTAGGGCTATCAAAGTTGAAACTGAGGGTCTGCCAACCCACCGAACCAGCCGTCACCATGGTTTCCACGTAGCGAGTGGAGTTTGATGCATCTTCAAGCTTTAGGAGCACAGGCTGGTTTGCGGCAGGGGAGTAGAAATTGAGCGTGACGGTCTTGCTGGTTGCGCTAATCAGGTTCACGCCATTAGCTGCGGTGTAGAAAACTGTTCCAGCAAAGCTCTCCGCGCCGCGGACAACCTTTACGGCTTTTGTTGAACCGCCGGTTCCGCCGGTCGGATGTGCATCCACACCGGGGCCATCGCCACCAAAACCAATAAGTTCTGCCCCACCCTCAAAATCTAAAGTGATCGGCGTGCTGGTTAGCGTGGTGACAGTGGTGCTTGGTGTGCCGGGCTGATTTGAAATAGCACTTGAACCCCCGGCGTAGCCGCCAACGATAGTGCCCACGGAAACTGGCGGGGTAGGCGAAGGAGTTCCGCCGCCGGTATCAGGGGAGCTAGTTGTTACAGGCGAAGAAGTTTGCTGCCCAGTATTTGGCGAGACGCTTGGTGAGAGGGTGGGTGAAATGGTCGGAGAGTTGGTCACCGGAAGGCTAGGCGAAACAGTCTGAGAAACCGTTGGTGACTGTGTTGCCGGCACGGTTGGAACCGCAGGTGCCTGATACTTCGGAAGCGCCTTGATATCGCGACAGTTTTTTAGAGCCGGGTCGCTGGCGTCCTTGACGCATTTATTGTTTCCGGTGCCACCGTCAACATAGTCAATGCCCAGTCCACCGTGAATCTGGTCGTGGCCAGCACCTGCTGAAATACGGTCATTGCCCTTGCCCCCATCGATGACATCATTGCCCGAAGAGCCATAAATCAGGTCATTGCCGCCGAGACCGCAGATCACATCCGAAGCGTAGGTACCAACTAATACGTCGTCCTTTTGAGTGCCGACGATGGTGCACTTAGCACCGGTAATAGCAAGCTCTGCCGCACTTACACTGAGCGGGCCTGAGAAGGTGGCCAACACCAGCGTTAGCGGCAGTAAGAAACCTGCCAGTGGTTTTCTCATTTGCGAGTTACTGTGCCCACACCATTGATGGAGTAGTAGCGAATGTAGTCCACGCTCATCTTCACGCCGTCGATGCTGTCGTCGATCTGGCCGCCATCAAAGTCGCCACCCATAGCAACATTGAGAATCAAGAAGAAGTCTTGGTTGAAGACATAGGTACCCGCCTTCACGCTCTTGTTTGTGAGGGTGTGAACGAGCTTTCCATCCACGTACCAGGAGATCTTGTTGGCTGCCCACTCAATCGCATACACGTGATAGTCATTAGTCAGTGGGGTGCCGTAGCGCTTTGAGCCTGTCTTGCTGGCAGCTCCCGAGTACCCAGGACCGTGGGCACTAACAATTGCTAGGTCAGGTTCGCGACCACGAAGTTCGATAATGTCGATTTCACCGCACTTGGGCCAGCTCTTTGCCCCAATGTTGCTGCCAAGCATCCAGAAAGCTGGCCACACACCGGTGCCAGCGGGAAGCTTCATTCTGGCTTCCATGCGGCCGTATTTAAAGCGAATCTTGCCCTCGGTCTTGATGCGACCCGAGAAATACTGGCAATCGCCAAAGCAGTTGTATGGAAGCTCATCTTCGGCAACCGGCGGGATCCTGGTGACACTGATGTCAAGCTGCCCGTTTCCATTGGTCTTGACGGCATCTTCGGTGTACCACTGCAGCTCCTTGTTGCCCCAGCCACCACCACCTAGGTCGTAGTCAAAGAATTTCGAGCTTGGTGCAGTTCCGGCTACCTCATTGAACTCCTGAGACCAGAGCAGTTTCTTTACCGGAGGCGCAGCCGCTACCGGATTCGAGAGGGTTACCAGCGAGAGCGCGATAACCGAGATGGTGGCAACAAATCTCTTCATCAGTACTTGGTCACCTTCCCGACTCCGTTTAGTGAGTAGGCACGAATGTAATCAATAGTCATGGCTCCGCTTTTTAGGTCGGGGTCGATCTCTCCGGTGAAGATGCCTCCAACGGCGACATTTAGAACCAGGTAGTACTCCTTGTTGAAGACCCACTCTTTAGCTCCGACATCCGCCTTGTTTAGGGTGAAGAAGACCTTGTCATTCACCAGCCACTTGATCTGGTCCGGCTTCCACTCAATCGCATAGACGTGGTAGGTGGAGTGGTTGAAGCTCTTGAGCGTCGTTAGCTCACCGATGCCATCGCCACCCGAGTAGCCAGGTCCGTGCACGGTGCCAAATGACAACTTTGGAGAAACGCCCTTGGCCTCAACAATGTCAATTTCACCGCAGGCAGGCCAAGGGTTTGACTTGATGTCGGTACCGAGCATCCAGAATGCTGGCCACATTCCAACACCCTTTGGCATCTTGATGCGGGCTTCAATGCGGCCATACATAAAGCTCACCTTGTCCAAGGTGTGGATCTTGCCACTGGTCCACTCGCAGGCGGTGCCGTAGTAGCAAAGGTAAGGGTTGGTCGAAGAGGTTTTGCCATTCGCAGGCACCGACATCTTCTTGGCGTTTACGATCAGGGCACCTTTGCCGTCGTGCTTTATAGCATCCTGGATGTAGTACTCGCGCTCGCCATTTCCCCAACCTGGGATACCAGCCTCGGTGCCATCACCGATGTCGTGAGTCCAAAAAGTTTTTGATACTGGTGTGCCGGCCTTGGAGTTGAACTCTTGAGACCAGAGCAACTTCTTGGTCTGGGCAGGGGCTGCGGGCATTTGCACTCCTAGGGTCAGAACTAGCGAGAAAGCCAAACTGAGCGGAATAGCTTTACCAAACTTCATGCGCCAAATCCTTTGAATCACGCGGTCAACGGGCGGTCAGCGCACACTGAAACCGATTTGTCTGTTCAACCTATCAGCTGGAAATGATGGCCACCAGATGTTTAAATATTTATCACCGGTGGCGTATAACGCTTAAATAACGAAATCGGTTTCACGCCAGCTTAACTTGATAAATAGGCGGTTCTGGTGGTCTAATTTTCCGCATCGCGAAATCGGTTTCATGACTGTTTCTCGATAGCAAAGGTATTGACCGCTGCGGTGGTTGCGCACACAACCACCGCAGCGGAATACCAAAACTTTCATTCAAAGGAGACAGATCGTGGCTCGCAATTCCAACTTCGTGAAGGCTGTGACCGTAGTCAGCAGCTTGGCTCTAACCCTGGGGATAGTCTCACCAGTCCAGGCAGCCGACAAGACCGTCGTCAACATCTGGTCCTTCGGAGACGTTATCCGTCCAGAATTTGCGACCGCCTATGAGAAATTGAACCCAGATATTGACTTGGTTATCAAGAAGTCAGACCTTGACCCACACCACAACTCACTGACAACCGCGATGTTGGCCAAGAACACCCCTGACATCGCGGCCATCGAGGTCTCCTACTCCGGTTACTTCCGCTCCTACCCAAAGTACTTCCTTGACCTAAAGACTGTTGGCGCTTCTGAGATGGAGCCGGACTTCCTGGACTGGCGCTGGGACCAGGGCGTTGGCGATGACGGTCGAGTGATCGGTATCCCAACCGATGTGGGTGGCGCGGCTATTGCTTACCGCACCGATTTGTTCAAGGCTGCGGGTCTACCAACCGACCCTGTCAAGGTTTCCGCACTGTGGCCAACCTGGGACAAGTTCATGGAAACCGGCAAGAACTACAAGGCAAAGACCAAGAAGTCTTTCATCGACTCCTCCGGAACCATTTACGCAGCTGTTTTGAACCAGGGTCAGGAAAAGTACTATGACCGCACCGGCAAGCTGGTTTACTCCACCAACAAGCAGGTTCGCACCGCCTTCGATACTTCCGCCAAGGCTCTTGCAGCCGGTATCGGCAGCAACATTTCTCAGTTCACCTCCGACTGGAACACCGGTTTGAACAAGGGCTCCTTCGCAACCGTTATTGCTCCAGCCTGGATGCTCGCCTACATCAAGAACCTTGCGCCTTCGACCAAGGGCAAGTGGAACGTCGCGGCTCTACCTGGTGGCGGTGGCAACATCGGCGGTAGCCAGCTTTCGATCCCAGCTTCGGCAAAGCACCCTAAAGAGGCCATGGCATTTATCAAGTGGTACCTCTCTCCTGAGATGCAGCTGAAGGTCTTCAAGGACTACGGCCTATTCCCGTCGGCAAAGGTGCTTTACGATGACGCAACCGTCTTGGGATACAAGGACCCGTTCTTCAACAACGCTCCAATTGGCTCGATTTACGCCAAGGGTGCGCTGGCTCTAAAGCCAATCTTCGAAGGCCGCAAGCAGCGCCAGATCGACAACATCTTCGGTCAGGCACTCTCGAGGGTTGCCCTCAAGAAGCAGACTGCCGCGGCAGCTTGGCAGCAGGCACTGAATGAGATTAAGAAGACAGTCGGTTAGTTCAAATGTCCAATACCCGGAGGTCACCAAACCCTTACCGCTCGAAGCCAGTGAATGCTTCGAGGGGTAAGGGCATCAAAAAGCATGAATCAAAGTGGGCGTATCTATTTATTTCGCCATTCTTTGTCATGTTTTTGATCTTCGGTTTGGCACCGGTTATCTTCTCGACCTACATCGCCTTTTTTAACTGGGATCCATTGGGCGATGCCATCTTTATTGGCTTTGATAACTTCACCTTCTTGATGACCGATGACAGATTCTGGCTAGCCACCGGTAACACCTTTAGCATTTGGCTTTTCTCGACGATTCCCCAGATGATCCTGGCTATCTTCCTGGCGAGCATTTTGCGTAATCCGAGGTTGAAGGCCCCTACCTTCTGGCGCACGCTGCTACTAATTCCAAACATCACCTCGGTGTTGGCAGTAGCAATTGTTTTTGGTCAGCTATTTGGCCGCGACTTTGGAATGTTCAACATCATCATCGGTGCCTTTGGTTACCCACACATCGACTTTGTTGCCGAGACCATCCCTGGCCACATCGCGATTGCGACCATGATTACCTGGCGCTGGGTTGGCTACAACGCACTTATCTTCCTGGCAGCGATGCTGGCCATCCCGAATGAGCTTTATGAATCCGCAGAGCTTGATGGCGCGACCAAGTGGCAAACCTTCCGCTATGTGACTCTCCCTGGTTTGAGAAACACCATAACCTTCGTGGTTGTGGTTGGAACCATCGGTGGTCTGCAGGTATTCGCGGAACCTTTGACCCTAAGTGGAAACTTCAACGGTGGTGACTCACGCCAGTTCTCAACCTTGACACTGTTCTTGTTCGAGCAGATGTTCCTGGAGCAAAAGTACGGTTACGCAGCAGCCGTTGGTATCGCCATCACCGTGATTGTGCTGATCATCTCGCTGATCAACTTCCTCATCACTCGCAGGATTGCAAGTGAGGATTCCAAATGACGACCTTCGCACTTCCAAAGCTTCGACTGACTAAGCAGTCGAAGAACAAGCGCAACAAGCTTTCCTGGTTTAGCTACGGAATGCTCTACTTCATCGGATTCATCTCGCTGTTCCCGTTCTACTGGATGTTTGTGGTGGCATCAAGCGGCTCCGAAGAGATCGCAAAGATTCCACCTTCGCTAGTTCCAGGACCTCGTTTCCTAGAAGTTATGAACGATGTCTACGAAGCCGTGCCCTTCAACCAAGCGCTCTGGAACACCTTGATTGTTGGAACCGCTGTCGCGGTGGCACAGGTGTTCTTCTCGGCTCTTGCCGGGTTTGCTTTTGCGAAGCTGAACTTCAAAGGTCGCAAGTCCTTGATTCTGGTCATTATCGGCACCATGATGTTGCCGTCTCAGCTCGGCATTATTCCGATGTTCATCCTGATGGGAAACCTTGGCTGGATTGACACTCTCTACGCACTGATCGTGCCGGCTTTGGTTACCGCATTTGGTGTGTTCTGGATGCGACAGATTATTGACGCTCAGGTTCCTAATGAGCTACTCGAGGCAGCAAGCCTCGATGGTGCCGGCGTCATGAAAACCTTCACCACCGTGGTGTTCCCAGTAATCAGACCAAGCGCTTTCGTGCTCGGGCTGTTCTCCTTCTTGGGATCTTGGAACGACTTCCTGTGGCCGCTATTGGTTTTGCAGAGCCCAGAGAATTTCACCGTTCAGGTGGCAATTAACCAGTTGAAGGGCAGTTACGCGCTCGACTACGCGTTGAACATGGGCGGTGCCTTTATGGCCACCGCACCACTGCTATTGCTTTTCATCTTTGTCGGAAAGCGTTTGGTCGGCGGAGTAATGGATGGAGCGGTGAAGGGATGAGTAAGTTCCCGCAAGATTTCAAGTGGGGGGTTGCAACCTCTAGCTATCAGATTGAGGGCGCGACCAATGTTGACGGCCGCGGCGAGAGCATCTGGGACAGATTCTGTGCGACCGAGGGCAAAGTTGCCAACGGCGAGAACGGCGACATCGCTTGCGATCACTACAACCTTTTTGCCGAGGATGTTGCCCTTATGAAATCGCTGGGCGTCAGCACCTACCGCTTCTCGCTGGCATGGCCACGCCTGTTTCCAAACGGCGACAAGCAGCGCGAACAGCGCGGCTTTGATTTCTACAACCGCCTGATCGACGAGCTAATTGCGAACGACATCACTCCGGTAATTACCCTCTACCACTGGGACCTACCGCAGACCCTTGAGGACAAGGGTGGCTGGGTTAATCGCGAGATCGTTTACGATTTTGCCTTCTACGCCGGCGAAGCGGTGCAGGCATTCTCGGACCGAGTCAAAGAGTGGATCACCATTAACGAGCCATGGTGTGTTTCTTGGCTGGGCTACATGATTGGCGTCCACGCACCGGGGGTAAAGAATCTTGATTCAGCGCTCGCTGCCGCGCACCACACCGCGCTGGCTCACGCTGAGGCGACTCGTGTAATGAAGGCGATTGATCCAAGCGTCAAAACCGGCATCGCGCTGAATATGACCACCTACCGCATCGAAGACGAGAGCGATCCAGAGCTTGCTGAACTTGGCGACCTTATGGATGCTCAGCTCAATCGCTGGTGGATTGAT
>CANESN010000001.1 GCA_947441105.1 Micrococcales bacterium | reverse complement strand
TGGATGCCCACCAAGGAAAATATCCGGTATTAGCTACAGTTTCCCGCAGTTATCCCAGAGTCAAGGGCAGATTGCTCACGTGTTACTCACCCGTTCGCCACTAATCCGCCGGAGCAAGCTCCAGCTTCATCGTTCGACTTGCATGTGTTAAGCACGCCGCCAGCGTTCGTCCTGAGCCAGGATCAAACTCTCCGTAAAAATCATTCTGCCTACAAGTAGGCAAGCTTCTACGAACACCCCGGAAAAAGGGGTGATCAATTTGATTTGGCTTTCGAACTGTCAACTGACAATTCATGTTTTGTATCTTTATCCAAAAGGAATCTCTGCCAGAACCGAAGTTCCAGCCGAGGTTTTTGGCATCGACATTGTGCACGCTGTTGAGTTCTCAAAGATCGGATGCATCTGGCTTTCCCTCGCGGGTCAACTCCAGAGCAACTTTTCAAGTCTACCGATTTGACACCCCATGTCAACTCCTCGTTTCCGAGGAATTTCCACCAGTTATCTCAGCGGGAGACCTAAATCTTAGACGCAAAAATTGCAAGCCACAAGGGCTAGTTTTTGGACTAAGACTGTTGAAACTTGAGCCGGCGATCTCAATCGGATCTTGCCAAACTTTGGACAACTCGTAGAGCTTAGTCACGATTTGGTAAAGCTGTCAAATCGAGGGCAGAAACGGCGTGTTGAGTCTTCAAATTAGAAGAAAAGCCCGGCGAGCGACTTCTTTCCGCGAGCCAAAACAGCCTGATTTCCCGGCAAAACATCATCTAAAGCCGCAGATTCGCTATCGATCTTGGTTTTATTGACCGAGACTCCACCTTGTTCGATAGCTCTGCGCGCGTCTGACTTGGACTCACACAGCCCAGTAGCCAACAGAGCATCAACTACCAAGGAACCCTTGGAAACCTCGGCATTTGGCAGCTCATTGAGCGCTGAACGCAAAGTCTTAGCATCAAGTGACCGAATATCTCCCGCGCCAAATAGTGCCATGGCTGCATCCTGGGCCGCAATGGCCTCTGCATGCGAGTGAACAAGCTCAGTAACCTCAAGCGCTAGGCGACGTTGAGCTTCGCGCTTGAATGGCTCGGCCTCAACCATCTGCTGATACTGCTCAATCTCTGCGCGGGTAAGGAAGGTGAATACCTTGAGTCGATCAATAACGTCTGCGTCATCGGTGTTTAGCCAGAACTGATACATCGCATAAGGGCTAGTGAGTTCGACATCCAGCCAAATCGCGTTGCCTTCGCTCTTTCCAAACTTCTTGCCGTCGGAATTGGTAATCAACGGAGTGGCGATGAGGTGAACTGAAGATCCTTCAACGCGGTGAATCAAATCGGTGCCCGAGGTTAGGTTTCCCCACTGGTCACTGCCGCCGGTCTGGAGCACGCAGTTGTAGCGACGGTTTAGCTCTAAGAAATCCAGTCCCTGCAGAATCTGGTAGCTGAACTCTGTGTAGCTGATACCACTGTCCGAATTCAGTCGAGCCGACACAGCATCTTTTGCGAGCATCTTGCCGACGCGGTAGTGCTTGCCAACATCCCTCAGGAAATCAAGCGCGCTGTAGTTCTGGGTCCAGTCCAGGTTATTCACCAGCCGAGCTGCGTTAGGCCCTTGGTAATCCAAAAAACGTTCGGTCTGAGAAGCCAAGCGGCTGACCCAGTCAGAAACCGTTGCCTTGTCATTTAGCGTGCGCTCGGCATTTGGCTTTGGGTCACCGATCAATCCGGTTGCTCCACCCACAAGTGCCAGCGGGTTATGACCGGCCAGCTGCAGCCGACGCATAGTCAAAAGCTGGACCAGGTTTCCTAGGTGCAAGCTAGGGGCAGTTGGGTCAAAGCCGCAGTAGTAGGTGATCGAGTTTTCCGAGAGCTCTTTACGTAAGGCTTCCTCGTCAGTCGACAGCGCTACCAGCCCGCGCCACTTCAGCTCATCCAGAATGTGGCTAAAGGATGCGTCATTGTGCTGTCTATTCATAGTTTCTGCGCTGGCCAATTACTTCTCCCCCGCTAGCAATTTATTCAAAGTTCCAAGCTGCTTGTCCACCTCGGATAGCGAGGTTCCTCCCGCTGTGCTTCTAGCTGAGATAGCGATCTGAACGTCGATTACCTCACGAACCTCCGGTGTGAGGTGGTTGGAGATGGCCGCCAACTGGGCATCGGTTGGCTCTTGAAGCTGCAGGTCGTGCTGCTCGCAAAACTTCACAAGCTCACCTGTGATTTCGTGAGCGTCTCTAAACGGCACACCTTGTTTGACTAACCACTCCGCTACATCAGTGGCAAGTGAGTAACCCATTGGCGCAAGTGACTCCAGCAGTTCGGTATTGAAGCTCAGGGTTGCAACCATCCCGGAGAATGCCGGCAAAACCAGAAGCAGGTTGTCCACCGAATCAAATACCGGTTCTTTGTCTTCCTGCAAATCACGGTTGTAGCTCAGCGGCAATCCCTTCAGGGTTGCAAGTAGTCCAGTGTGATTACCAATCAGTCTTCCGGCCTTGCCTCTGGCAAGCTCGGCAATGTCAGGGTTCTTTTTCTGCGGCATGATCGAGGATCCAGTTGAGAAAGCATCATCCAATGTGACATACCCGAATTCAAAAGTCGACCAAGCAATAATCTCCTCGGCGAACCTCGATAGATCAACCGCAATCATGGTTGCGATAAAGCTAAATTCTGCGACCACGTCTCTGGAGGCGGTGGCATCCATGCTGTTCTGAGTAACCCCGGCAAAACCAAGTTCTTTTGCAACCAGATTTGCATCAAGCCCGAGCGTGTTACCGGCCAGTGCACCAGAACCGTAGGGCGACAGGTTTGCCCGCTCACGCCAATTTTCTAAGCGCTCCAAGTTTCTAACCATCGGCCAGGCATGGGCTAGCAGGTGGTGAGAAAGCAGCACCGGCTGGGCGTGCTGAAAGTGAGTCCGGCCAGGCATTGCAACACCGCGGTGCTTGGTGGCTTGGGCTACCAGCGCTGCCAGATAACTGTGCAGTTGCTTTTCAAGCTCTGAGGCGGCATCCAGCAAAAATGTACGAATCAAAGTGGCAATCTGATCATTGCGTGAGCGACAAGCGCGAATCTTGCCGGCAATATCGCTGCCTGCAATTTCGATGAGCCCGCGCTCTAAAGCTGCGTGAACATCTTCCTCCTGCGGCAACGGTCCAAAGCTTCCGGCCAAAACTTTTTCCAACAACTGAGCGATTGCGCCCTCAAGGACCGCCAATTCGGAACTGGAAAGATAGCCGGCTTTGTGAAGGGCTTTGATGTGAGCACTAGTTCCACGCAGGTCATACGGAGCTAGTCGAAAATCGAAGTGCGTGGATCGAGAAAGTGCAGCCAGCGCATCATTTGGGCCAGACGCGAACCGTCCGCCCCAAAGTGAGTCATTGCTCTGTGCCATCTGTCCTCTTACTTCTTTATCCTGCTAAGTCTAGTTTTGCCTTGAGAGCCAAAGCATTAGCGCCTTCTGCGCATGCAAACGATTCTCCGCTTCATCCCAGATTCGAGACTGCGGACCATCAAGCACCTCAGCAGCTACTTCGTAGCCGCGATAGGCGGGCAGGCAGTGCAGGAAGATTGCACTTGGGTTGGCCTTTGCCATAAGAGCTGCGTCAACCGTGTAGCCCGCAAATAGCTTCACACGCTTTTCCTTCTCGTCCTCCATGCCCATTGAAACCCAGGTGTCGGTAGTAACTACATCTGCTCCTGCAACAGCCAGAGCTGGATCTTCAAAGACTTCGATCTGCTGACCGAACTGCTGGGCTATCGCCTGAGCCCTAGCTACTACCTCTGGGGCCGGCTGGAAGCCGGCTGGAGCGCCAATCGAAACGCTCATGCCGGCTAGCGCACAAGCCACCAGATAGCTGTTACCCATGTTGTTAGCAGCATCACCAATGTATGCAAGCTTGAGACCTTGGGTCTTTCCAAACTCTTCCCTAACTGTCAGCAGGTCTGCCAGCAGCTGGCAAGGGTGCCAGTCATCGGAAAGCGAATTGATGACAGGAACTTTGGAGTTTGCTGCCATTTCTTCAAGCCCTGATTGGGCATAGGTGCGCCAAATAATCTGCGCTACCTGACGATCCAAAACTCGAGCGGTGTCTGCTACCGACTCCTTTTTGCCAAGCTGCGAGGATCCGCTATCAATAATGAGCGGCACTCCCCCGAGGTCTGCGATGCCGGTGGCGAACGAGACTCGGGTTCGAGTTGAAGTCTTATCAAAAATAACTGCCACGGTCTGAGGACCGGCAAATGGCTTGTGTGCAAAACGATTGGCTTTTAGTTCCAAGGCAAGCTCGAGAATCTCAGCCTGCTCTTTTGGTGTCAGGTCATCATCTTTTAGAAAGTGTCTAGTCACGTCAGTCCTTAGTTAGTTACCTGAGTGCCGACACCGGACTCAGTAAAGATCTCAAGCAGAATGCTGTGTGGTTGCCGGCCATCAATAATGTGTGCTTTTGGCACACCACCCTCTACCGCCTCAAGACAAGCCTGCATCTTTGGAATCATGCCAGATTCCAATGCTGGAATAAGCTCCCGCAATTCCGAAACCGTGATCTCAGATACCAGTGAGTCCAAGTTTGGCCAGTTGGCATAGAGCCCAGGAACGTCGGTGAGAACCATGAGTTTCTCTGCGCCCAGCGCTACAGCCAAGGACGAGGCAGCCAAGTCTGCGTTCACATTTAGTAGCTCGCCATAAACCGTTGGTGCGACGGTTGAGATAACCGGTATTTTGCCGGCGTCGATGGCCTGCAGCACGCTTCTTGGGTTTACCGTGCGGACTTCACCTACAAGGCCCAGGTCTACTTCACCCTCTGGTGTCGAAGCAGTTACCTTCTCGGCCCTGAAGAGATTGTCATCTTCACCGGAAAGCACCGCGGTCTGGGCTCCAGATGCCTCGATAAGTTCTGCGAGCTGTTTGCTGACCTGGTTCCGCAGCACATCTCGAACCACACTGATGGTCTGTTCGTCGGTATACCTAAAGCCGTGCTTAAATTCGCTTTGAATTCCAAGTTCCGCAAGCCGAGCGGTGATTTGAGGTCCGCCACCGTGCACTACCACTGGCTTGATACCGACAAATCTCAAATACGCCATGTCCTGCGCGAATGCGGTCTGCAATGCCTCATCGACCATCGCGTTACCACCAAACTTCACAACCACAATTCGCCCGTGAAACTCGCGCAACCAATCCAGAGACTCGATAAGAGTCTCGGCCTTGATGCGGGCGAGAGCTTGGTCTGGGTTGGCAGGAATCATTAGCTGGAGTATGCGCTGTTCTCTTCGACGTATTTGTGTGTCAAATCATTGGTCACCACTGTTGCGAAATCAACACCGACATTTAGGTTGATGTTGATCTCTACCTTGCGAGGCGTAAGGTCAATCAAACCTCTATCCCCTGCTGGTTGACCATTGCTGGAGATAATCACACCATTGATGGCAACATCGATGTTGTATGGGTCAAATTCGGCCTTAGTGGTTCCAACCGCGGCAAGGATTCTGCCCCAGTTTGGATCGTTGCCATAGATTGCCGCCTTGAACAAATTGTTGCGAGCTACCGACCTGGCTACCTCTACGGCATCGTCCTCACTTGCTGCACCCTCAACTGTGATGTGGATGCTGTGGGATGCACCTTCTGCATCATCAAGTAACTTCAACGCCAGCTCTTTGCAAACCTGAGTGAGAAGCTCTTGAAATTCATCGACCTTAGCCGTTATCCCCGAAGCACCAGATGCCATCAAGGTCACCTGGTCATTGGTAGACATGCAGCCATCGGAATCTAAGCGATCAAAAGAGACCCGGGTTGCGGACCTTAGGGCCAAATCCAACTCTGCTGAGTCAATTACCGCATCCGTTGTGATTACCACCAGCATGGTTGCAAGCCCCGGAGCAAGCATTCCTGCGCCTTTGGCCATACCGCCGATTCTCCAGCCGTTGGATGATTCAGCTTCGGCGCGCTTGGCAACCGAGTCGGTGGTCATGATGGCTTCGCTTGCAAAAACGCCACCATCGTGAGACAAGGTGTCAACCGCACTCTTCACGCCCTGCAAAAGCTTCTCGCGATCCAACTGCTCGCCAATTAGGCCAGTCGAGCAGACCAATACATCCGAAGATGAAACCTCTAGGTGATTAGCAAGAGCTTCCGCTGTGGCATGAGTGGTTTGAAAACCTTGCGGTCCGGTGTAGCAATTGGCACCGCCGGAGTTGAGGACGATTGCCGAAACTTTCTGATCCTTGATGACCTCTTTGGACCAAAGGATTGGATTCGCCTGACAGCGGTTAGTTGTAAAAACAGCACCTGCCAACTGCAGCGGCCCCTGGTTTACAACTACTGCGAGATCTTTATTGCCCGAGTTCTTGAGCCCGCAGGCCACGCCGCTGGCGGCGAAGCCCTTGGCAAAGGTCACGCTCACGGCGCCACTCCATCGAGTGGCAACCCAAGAGTTTCCGGTAACCCAAGTGCGAGGTTCATGCTCTGAATGGCAGCTCCGGCGGTTCCCTTGACCAAGTTGTCAATTGCCGAAACAATAACCACGCGCTGCGCTGACTCATCAAAACTCAAAGAAATCTGAGCGGTGTTGACTCCCAAAACCGATGAAGTGTTGGGCTGCTGCCCCTTACCTAATACCTGGATAAACACCTCGTCTCCGTAAGCCTGCTCATATGCAGCAACTAGCTTGGTAAAGCTAAAGCTATTGCTCACCTTCGCGGTGTTCACGGCCAAAATTCCGCGGGACATTGGAACCAAAACCGGTGTGAAAGACACCTTCACCTCCGCACCCGATGCATGTGCCAAATTCTGTTCAATCTCTGGAGTGTGGCGATGGACTCCACCGACACCGTATGCGCGGGCCGATCCTTGAACCTCGCTGGCGAGAAGGTCTGCCTTCAAGCTTCTTCCCGCACCCGAAGTTCCCACCGAGAGAACTGAAACGATGTCCTTTGGTTCAATCAGCCCGGCGGTAAGAGCTGGAGCTAGTGCCAAGGTGATTGCTGTGACATTGCAACCCGGAACCGCTACCCGCTTTACCCCGCGCAGGTTCTCGCGCTGCTTTCCTCCGCTAGCCAAAGTGAGCTCCGGCATACCGTAGGCCCAGGTGCCAGCATGTGCGGTGCCGTAAAACTTCTCCCATGCCTTGGAATCTTCGAGCCGGAAGTCTGCACCGCAGTCCAAAACCAAAACACTCTCTGGCAGGTAAGCGGCCACTTCAGCGCTGGTGGCATGCGGGAGCGCTAAGAACACAATGTCGTGGCCTGCAAGGCTCTCCTTGCTGGTCTCCACGAAAACTCGCTCTTGATAACTTTTTAGGTGAGGATGCAGCGCGGACACTGGTTGGCCGGCATTTGTGTTGGCGGTGACCGCACCAAGATCAAGTTCTGGATGCATAGCAATCAGGCGCAGCAACTCGCCACCGACATAACCGCTGGCTCCAGCTACTGCGACCTTGAATACCATCTACGCCCTTAGGGTTGCGCCAAATTTTTGACTTGCTAAAGCGACTGCTGCGTCTTTAGACAAGGTGGCCTCAGCCTGAGTCAATGTGCGATCAGCTGCCCTGAAGCGAAGGCTAAAGGTGACAGACTTACTACCCGCTGGCACGTTATCACCGCGGTAATCATCGACCAGCGAAACGTCTTCGAGAATATCTCCAGCTCCCTCACGAATAACAGCAATCAGGTCCGCGGCTGGAACATCCAAGGACACCAAAAGCGATAGATCCTGAGTCGCTGCCGGCATGACGCGGAGCTCTCCAGCTTGCAAAACCTCCGGAGCGTGAGCGAATAGCGCATCAAGATTTATCTTGAATGCTGCCACCTTGCGAGGCAGGTGATACTCGGCTGTTAGCGCCGGAGCAACCTCGCCCAGATGACCAACAACCTCACCTTCGACCAATACCTCGGCGGCTCTTCCCGAGTGGAAACCCAACACGGTTGCCTGTCTGATCTCAAACTGAACTCCGGCGGCACGAGTGATCTGCTCAACAGCCAAAATTGCCTGCGGGTAGCCGGACTGAACTGCCTGCTGCCCAGGAGCCTGAGGAATCCAGTCTCCTAGCACAACTCCTGCTAGGTGCCGGGGCTGAACTGGAATTGAGGCGTTCAACTCAGCAAGTTGTTCAGGGTTTGGACGAACGTTGCCCACCGGTAGCGAGGTAGTCGCATTGCCTAGAGCTGGAAGGAATACCGATCCCTCTTCAATCAAAGCAACATCGGTGGTGCCACGCGAAAGATTTCTGGCAGCTGCTTGCAACAGCCCTGGAATCAAGCTGTTTCTCAGTTCCGGACTATCCCCCTGCATTGGGTTCTCTAGTCTGAGCGCAGGACTCTGGGAGAACTCAAGGTTTTGCTGCTCGGAGTAGAACGGGTAGTTCAAAACTTCGGTGAAACCCGCTCCAGCTAAACCAGCAAGTGCCCTGCGACGGAATTGCTGCCTTGGTGTCAGACCTCGACCTGGAGGGGCAACTGGAATCCTGGAAGGAATCAGGTGGTAACCAGCAAGTCTTGCGACCTCCTCGACCAAATCTGTCTTGTGACGAATATCTGGTCTCCAACTTGGAGGAGTTACTGTGACAGCGTCATCGTGAACCCTAAGCTCGCAACCTATCTGGTGCAAAAGATCCAAAATCTGTTGGTTGGCGTAGTCAACACCCACCAGCTCCGACGCAAAAGCAAACGGCAACTCGATCTCGATCTTTGGAAGGTCAGTCCGGTAGCTCGAGCCAACGCCATTGAGCTGCCCGCCGGCAAGCTCAATCAATAGCTGCGCCACACGAGCGGCCGCAATTGGACCAACTTCCGGGTCAACTCCGCGCTCGAAGCGCTTGGATGCTTCAGATGGGAGTTTGTGTCTGCGAGCGGTGCGCGCAATTGAAATCGGATCAAACAAAGCCGCTTCAATCAGCACGTTCTTCGTGGTTGAACTGACCTCGGAAGACGCTCCTCCCATGACTCCTGCTAGACCAATTGGTCCAGAGTCGTCGCAAATCAAAAGGTCTTCTGGGTGAAGGGTGCGAACCTTCTCATCCAGGGTTTGAAGTTGTTCACCGGCAACAGCGCGCCGAACGGTAATGCCGCCAACGAGTCTGTCCTGGTCGTAAGCGTGGATTGGCTGGCCAAGTTCCAACATCACGTAGTTGGTGATGTCGACAGCGATAGAAATTGAGCGCATGCCCGCAAGCTTGAGACGATTCGCCATCCAAGATGGGACCGGGGCATTGGCATCTATTCCGGAGACACCAAGGGTTGTGAAAATAGAAGATCCTGGAACGCCGTGGATTGGAGCATCGTCCTGAACCTGGACGCTAAATCCACTGCCGGCTTTAGCGGAAACCTTGGTTGCCGGATCGGTGAACTTTGCGCCTGAGGCGTGACTGTACTCCCGCGCTATGCCGCGAATCGAAAGGCAGTAACCGCGATCGGGAGTGACATTTACCTCAGCGGCAGATTCATTTAGCCCCAAAAGTTCTAGGGCATCGTTGCCAACTTCAGGGTCAAGGCCAAGAGTTGAAAGCCTGAGAATTCCCTCGTGGTCATCGCTAAGCCCGAGTTCCCTTGAGGATGCGATCATTCCATCGGAAACGTGTCCATAAGTCTTGCGGGCTGCAATTTCAAAACCACCAGGAAGCGCTGCCCCTGGAAGGGTAACGACCACCTTGTCGCCCTCGAAGAAGTTTCTCGCACCGCAAACCACGCCGTTTACAACACCTGGTGCAACCTCAACCTGGCACCAGCGAATGGTCTTGCCATTTGACTGCGGCTCCTCGACAAACTCCAAAACCTTGCCAACCACAATTGGTCCACGGATATCGCCACCGTGCGAGCCTTCTTCTTCAAGACCGACTTTCACAAGCTGCGCCATAACATCGTCTGGGGTGGAATTCTGCGGCAGCTCTACGAACTCTGCCAACCAGCTCAAAGGCACTCTCATCAGATCACCGAGCCAAACTGCTGGGAGAACCTGGCGTCAGCTTCAACCATGTCGTGCATGTCTCGAACTCCATTGCGGAACATCAAGGTGCGCTCAATGCCCATGCCGAAGGCGAATCCGGTGTAAACCTCAGGGTCGATTCCTGCGGCAAGCAGAACATTGGGGTTGACCATGCCGCAGCCGCCCCACTCAACCCAGCGTGCACCGCCCTTGGCGCCTGGGTGCCACACATCCAACTCTGCCGATGGTTCGGTGAATGGGAAAAAGCTGGGGCGCAATCTGATCTTGGCTTCGGGTCCAAACATCACCCGTGCGAAGTGCTCCAGGGTGCCCTTGAGATCAGACATGGTTAGACCCTTGTCGACCGCAAGTCCCTCAACCTGGTGAAACACCGGGGTGTGGGTGGCATCGAGCTCATCGGTGCGGAATACTCGACCCGGGCAAAGCACATAAAGCGGTAATTCGCGCTCTAGTAGTGAACGTACCTGCACCGGAGAAGTGTGCGTGCGCAGCAATAGGTGGTTTTCCACTGGCGCTACAAAGAACGTATCCTGCATGGCACGTGCCGGGTGATCCGGGTGGAAATTCAGTGCATCAAAGTTGAACCACTCGTTTTCTAGCTCCGGACCATCTGCAATTTCCCAACCCATACCGATGAAAACATCGCTAATCGAATCCATTAGTAGCGACAGCGGGTGCCTTGCACCCTTTGGAGCAACTCTTGGGTAGGCGGTGATGTCAACGCGCTCTAATTCCAGAGCCTCGGCATCCGCAACAGCCTGCAGCTCGGATTCTTTGGTTGCGAAAGCGGCATTTAGCTCGGCCCTGGCTGCCCCAACCAGTCGTCCAGCCTCAGCCTTTTGGTCGTTTGGAAGCGACTTAATAAGGGCATTGAGCTTTGAAAGTGGCGACTCTTCGCCAACTGCAGAAGCTTTGATGGCCTTTAGGTCTTGAAAGTTGTCTGCCTTTTGCACAAGCGCGAGAGAGGAAGCAAGCGCTTGGCTTACTGTTTCGGCTGTTAGTTGTTCAGACACTCGTAAAGTTTAGCGATTGCTTCGCATTTCAAACGCTGAGGCATACAGGCAAACTGAAGCTGCTGTAGCAAGGTTTAGCGATTCTGCTGCTCCAAAAATCGGCAGAGCGACAATTTCATCCGCCAACTGAAGCATTTCAGGTGAGACGCCGTGGGCTTCGTTACCAAAGATCCAAGCGGTTGGCTTTGAGAGTTGTGCTGTGATTTCAGTGATCAATTTTCCACCGGCACTGGCGGCAAACACCTGAATACCAGCTGCCTTGAGGGCTGCTACTAATTCAGCGGGGTCTTGATTGATAACTGCGGGGACATGCAAGATGCTGCCTGCGGTTGAGCGAACCAGCTTCGGGTTGTAAAGATCAACTGAATCAGTTGTGAAGATGACAGCGTCCGCACCTGCAGCATCAGCTGCACGAATCACCGTGCCACCATTACCTGGATCGCGAGCCTGATCCAGGATGGCAATCAGCTGGGGACCTGAGGCAATCAGCTCTTCGAGGCTGACATCAAACTGAGAAACAACGGCAACAACCCCCTGCGGAGTCTTGGTGTCAGAAAGTTTCTCCATAACCAAATCGGAGACCTCAATAATTGGAACCGAGGCGTCATACAGCTGATCGAATAGATCCTCATACCGATCAAGGGCGTTAGCGGTCGCAAAGACCTCGTGTGCCAGCTCCGGTTGCTTACAAAGCTCCTTGAGCCCCTGAGGCCCCTCAAGCAAAAAGAGCCCGGTTTCTAACCGGGCGTCTTTTTGTTGTAGGCGTGCGACCCCCTTAACCCTTTCGGATTTGGGGGCGTCAAGCATTAGCTAGCCTTGGCCGCGTTTACATCCTTAGGCAGTGCTGCCTTTGCAGATGCAACCAAAGACGCGAAGGCCTTTGGGTCGTGGATTGCTAGGTCGGCCATGATGCGACGGTCAACCTCAATACCAGCAAGCGCTAGGCCCTGGATAAAGCGGTTGTAGGTCATGCCGTTCAGACGAGCAGCTGCGTTGATGCGCTGGATCCAAAGGCGACGGAAGTTACCCTTGTTCTTTCTGCGGTCGTTGTATGCATAAACCAACGAGTGCAGTAGCTGCTGCTTTGCCATGCGGTACAGACGTGAACGCTGGCCGCGGTAACCGTGAGCGCGCTCAAGCGCAACACGACGCTTCTTCAGCGAGTTGACGGCGTTTTTTACTCTTGCCATTTTCTACTCCTATTTCTAAGCGTCGGCTAGCGGCCGAGCTGTCTCTTTAGCTTCTTGAAATCTGCTGGGGACACTACCTGGTCCTGGTTTAGACGACGGGTGCGTCTTGATGACTTGTGCTCCAGGTTGTGGCGCATGTTGATCTGCTGCTTCATCAGCTTGCCGCTGCCGGTAAAGCGGAAACGCTTCTTGGCGCCCGAGTGGGTCTTCATTTTCGGCATGATCTCTCCTTATTTCTCTACTGTTGCTTCGGCCTGTGCAGGCTTAGCTTGGGCCTTTTTAGCTTCGGCCCTTGCCTCTGCTTTGTTCTTCAACGGCCCAATGACCATGACCATGTTGCGGCCATCAATCGAAGGGTTCGACTCCACGGTTCCGAATTCGGTTACTTCATCCGCTAGCTTGCGAAGCAAGTTCACACCCATCTCTGGACGTGACTGCTCGCGACCACGGAAGACAACCATCACCTTCACCTTGTCGCCGGCCTTGAGGAATTTGCGAACCTGTCCAACCTTGGTGTTGTAGTCGTGATCGTCGATCTTTAGACCGAAACGAACCGTCTTCAACACGGTGTTGACCTGGTTCTTTCTAGCTTCGCGAACCTTCTGTGCGGCTTCGTACTTGAACTTGCCATAGTCCATTACCTTGCAAACTGGAGGATTGGCTTCCGGTGCTACCTCGACTAGGTCTAGGTCTGCCTCACGGGCCATTCTCAATGCTTGATCAATAGGGACAACGCCAACCTGTTCACCTGCAGGTCCGATTAGTCGAACCTCGGTGACACGAATACGCTCATTAATGCGCGGATCGCTGATAACTAGCTCCTTAGGTACCGTTTTGACTCGCACGATATGCGCGCAAAAGCATCAAACGCTCAAACCCGGATACCTTTAGAGGCGGTAGACAGGTGGGAATGTAATCCACTTTCACTGAGCTATTAGCCCAGAGCCTCAGGTAGCCTAGCAGAACAAAACCCATTTTCGAAAGAGGAATTTTGTCCGAAGAGCTCACCAGAGACATTGCCGAAGTCCCTGCCGTAGAAATTATCAACACTGCCGCTGTGCACCTGATGAGCGCGGCTGCCGTGCAGTGCGGTCTCGCCGAAGATGCACCGGCTGACCTCGATGAGGCAAGAAAGCTGATTACCGCTCTGGCTGGACTGATTACCGCCGCCGCGCCTGAGATTGGTGATCACCACGCCCGACCGCTTCGCGATGGATTACGTTCGCTACAGCTTGCCTTTAGGGAAGCTTCAACATTCCCAGATGAACCAGGCAAAGGTCCTGGCGAAAAATACACCGGTCCGGTGAACTAGCCCGCAACCAATTTGATGGTGAAGGAGTCCACCAGCTGCAAGAACTCTTGGGTTTGCAAAGTGGTACCAAACTTTGTCAACACTTGCTGCAACTGCTCTTGAGTCAGACCACCAACCAACATAATTTCAAGGCCTAATTCAGGCTTTTGTAGCTGCCCGGTAGGGTCGGCATCAAATGCTCTGACCGTCTGAATCTCAGACTGCTGTGCAGAAGCCTGGAAAATCATTTGCAAAACCAACTCGTTTTTATGCGGTGGCTTCCAGCTAAGCCCCTGGGCCAACGCAGCGAGCGCCGGCCGGCGAATGCCGATTGCTAGACCTGCTGGGTTGAGAATTACTCGTTCATGTCCCTCGCCGATTGCTGCAATTGCCAGCTTTGCGCTCTCTACCGGGACTGGCCTCGCGGTTTGATTCCAAGCGGTCATCTCGGCAACCGAGCTAAATGCCGGTATCGCGGTCTTACCATCGGGCGTGCTGACTGCCACGATTGCCAAATCTGCGCTCTTATCGACAGTTTCACCGTGCGCCCCAACACCACTTTCCCCAAGTTCTGCAAGTAAGGGAATCAACAGTCGAGATTGCGACAGCGCGCTAAACAGAGCCTCTTTATCTAGCTCGCGATTCAGGACTTCAGCTAAAGCTTTTGGGGTGGAGCCATCGTCTTGAGACCAGTTGTTTTGGGAGAATTCTCGGCCTTCCCAGGGAACACCAGCAGAATCGTGAAATTTGTCGTGCATTAGCCGTTGGCGATTGTGAGTGCTTCTTGCAGGCTAAAGCGGCCAGCGTAGAGCGACTTACCCAAAATCGCTCCCTCCAAGCCAAGTGGAACTAGCTCCTGCAGGTCCTTGATGTCCTGAAGCGATGAAATCCCACCGGATGCGACCACCGGCTTACTGGTGAACTGCATGACCTGCTTCAAAAGCTCCAGGTTTGGACCGCGTAACGTGCCGTCCTTAGTTACATCTGTTACTACATAGCGCGAGCAGCCAGCACCTTCCAGCCGGGCCAGCACTTCGAAAAGATCTCCGCCCTCCTGAGTCCACCCCCTGGCAGCCAAAGTTGTTCCTCTGACATCTAGGCCAACAGCAATCTGATCCCCGTACTTGGCAATAACACTCTCAGTCCACTCTGGGTTCTCCAGCGCAGCGGTACCAAGGTTGACGCGGGTAGCACCAAGTTCCAAAGCGGCGGCCAGCGATGCGTCATCGCGGATACCACCGGAAAGCTCGATCTTTGTGCTTCCAGCCTGACCAACAACTTCGGCGATCACGGCGCGATTGTCCCCCCTGCCAAATGCAGCATCTAGATCAACCAGGTGAATCCACTCTGCACCAGCGCTAATCCAATCTTGCGCTGCAGCAAGAGGGTGACCAAAGTCCTCCTCGCTACCAGCCTCACCTTGAGTCAGACGGACAGCCTTACCGCTGGCAACATCAACCGCTGGCAAAAGTTCGAGTTTCATTTGTCTCCTAGATAGAACGGATCCAGTTTCGAAGCAACTGCAAACCTGCTTCGCCTGATTTTTCGGGGTGAAATTGAGTTGCACTGAGCGGACCGTTTTCGATCGCTGCCAAAAAAAGTTCGCCGTGTTCGGACCAGGTCAACGCTGCCTTCACAAAAGGCGGCTGAATATCTAGCTCCCAGGTTTTTGCGGCATAGGAGTGGACGAAGTAAAAGCGTTCATCCTCGACTCCTTCGAATAGAGAACTCTTGGGATCGCTTGAAACCTTGCTCCAGCCGATGTGCGGCAAAGTTGGAGCTTCAAGCATGGTTACTGAACCAGGCCACTGTCCAAGGCCCTCGGTATCGATCCCGTGCTCAACGCCGTGTTCGAACATCACCTGCATGCCAACGCAAATGCCAAGCACAGCTCGTCCCGCTGTCAGGCGCTGGTCGATAAGGCTGGCTGCATTGTGTTTGGTTAGGTTTCTCATCACCGAAGCAAATGCCCCCACTCCCGGAAGCAGCATGCCGTCTGCTTCTAAAAGAACCTTGCGATCTGAGGTTAGAAACACCTCCGCACCGGCGTGCTCTAGGGCGCGACAGGCTGAGTGAATATTGCCACTGCCGTAGTCAAAGACCGCGACGGTCTTAGTCAAAGGCTTCCCTTAGTTGAAGGAACGCCAGATACTCGAGCATCAAGCTCTACTGCCTTGCGCATAGCGCGAGCCAGGGCTTTGAACTCGGCCTCGGCAATGTGGTGAGCGTCACGACCCGCTAGCACGGTCACGTGCAGAGTAAGGCCTGCGTTGTAGGCGATTGCCTCAAAAACGTGTCGCACCATCGAACCCGTGAAGTGACCACCGATTAGGTGGAATTCAAAACCTTGAGGCTCTCCAGAGTGGACCAGAAACGGCCTACCTGAAACATCCACAACCGCACGCGCCAAGGCCTCATCCAGCGGCACAGTAGCGTCGCCGTAACGTGCGATACCGGCCTTGTCTCCAAGCGCCTGCTTGATGGCTTGGCCCAAGACGATTGCGGTGTCCTCAACGGTGTGGTGAACATCGATTTCGATATCGCCAACAGATTTGACCTTGAGGTCAATGAGTGAGTGCTTGGAAAAAGCGGTCAACATGTGGTCGAAAAATGGCACACCGGTCTCAATCTCGGACTGACCTGAACCATCAAGGTTCAACTCAAGTTCGATCTTGGACTCGCTTGTTGCGCGGGAAAGCTTTGCAATTCGGCTCATGTTTGGACCTCGTTTGGGAAGATGTCCCAAGTTTAGCCAAGAATCAAGGCTAGTTCACCGAGTAATTTGCTGGTCTCTGCCTCAGTACCTGCTGTTATGCGCAATGTGTTGGGGATTCCGACGTTACGAACTATGACTCCCCTGGCCAATAGCGCTTCAAAAACCTCGTTGGGATTCTCAAAACCTTCTACCAGTACAAAGTTAGCTTCTGACTGGTAGGCACTTAGACCCAGCAACCCAAGCTGAGCAATCATTCGGTCTCTTTGAACCTTAATCTGTTCAACATTCGCAAGCATTTCCGGTGCATGACGAAGTGCTGCTCTCGCGGCAGCCTGGGTCAAAGCCGACAGGTGATAAGGAAGACGTACAATCCGCAGCGCGTCCACAACGGCCTCGTCAGCAGCCATGTATCCGACTCGCGCTCCGGCAAATGCAAATGCCTTGCTCATGGTGCGACTAACGATCAAACGTGGACGTCCTGACAGTAACTCAACAGCGGAGGATTCTGAAGAGAACTCCGCATACGCCTCATCAATCACCAAAATGCCATCAAAGGCGTCATAGGCAGCTCGAACGACCTCGTTGTCAATCGATGTTCCAGTTGGGTTGTTTGGGTTGCAGAGGATCGCAATTGACGGTTTGTGGGCAGCCAATTGCTCGGCCACGTAACCCGCAGATAGTTCAAAAGCTGCCTCGCGAGGAAGTTCGCGGTAATCAGTAAGGGTTATGCGAGCAATGTTTGGATACATCGAATAAGTGGGTCCAAAACTCAGAGCTGATTTACCCGGTCCGCCAAAGGCTTGGAAGATTTGGGTGAGGATTTCGTTGGAGCCGTTTGCCGCCCAGGTCTGACTAGCGCTTAGGCCATGCCCCAGAAAAGCCGCAAACTGTCCCCTGAGTTCTATGAACTCTCGGTCTGGATAGCGGTTGAGTCTTAGTACCTCGGAAGCTAACTCTTGAATGATGTCTAGTGCGACGGCTTCTGGAATGCCAAAAGTGTTCTCGTTTACGTTCAGCTGAACAGGCACATCAAGCTGAGGAGCGCCGTAGGGTTTCAGTCCTCTAAGGTCATCGCGAATTGGCAGGTCATCGAGATTGGTCACCTCTAGAGATTACCCGATTGGGCTATGGGAGGGCGATCTGCTGTCCAGGAGTTAGCTCAGCAGTCTCAAGTGCGTTCAGCAAGACAACCTCAGCAATCCAGTCGCGAGGGTCCTGATTTGAAGCGTAAGAGTCTGCAAGCGACCAAAGTGAATCACCGGACTGAACCGTTACGTACTGCAGTTCGCCAGGCTCTTGGCTTCCTGCGAAGGAGCCCGAGATCGATGCCATGGTGAAGGATGCAGCCAAGGCCAAGATTGCAAGCCCGCGGAACAGGCGTCTTGGGCTGGTTAGCCGGTAGGAAGTAACAGCACTCATTGTGATCATCACCCTTCTGTTCGATTCTTTGTTTCGAACATTTGTTCTAAGTATAGAAACATTTCCGACATTTTCAAGTTTTTTGCAAGAAATTCTTCAAATAACTCGAAAATGTGTTTGGCAAACGCTGATTTAGCGAATACAGTTTCGACATAAGAAGTAAAGCTTCACCCACTGACATTTTGAGAGGGGCAGTTATGGATAGCTCTGAGTTGACCGATGTGCAGCAGAGAATTCTCGCTGTAATTCGTGAATCAATGCAGGCCAGGAACTACGCACCGTCGATGCGAGAGATCGGCGAATCGGTCGGGCTAAGCTCCACCGCCAGCGTTTCCCACCAGCTAAACAAGCTCGAGCTTCTCGGTTTCATTAGCCGTGACCCACGTCGTCCAAGGACGATCGATCTTTTGGGATTTGATGACTTTGCGGGAGAGATTTTCAAAGCTGACGCCGCAATGGTCCCGCTAGTTGGCCGGATTGCTGCCGGTGGCCCGATCACCGCGGAGCAGAATGTTGAAGATGTCTTCGCACTGCCTCGCCAATTGGTAGGTCAGGGTGACCTATTCCTTTTGAAGGTTGTCGGGGAATCCATGATTGACGCCGCTATCTGCGATGGCGACTGGGTAGTCGTTAGGCAGCAGCAAAGCGCTGAGAACGGCGACATCGTGGCTGCGCTGCTGGAAGACGAAGCGACAGTGAAGACTTTCAAGCAGAGAGATGGCCACACCTGGCTATTGCCACGCAACTCGGCATTCGAACCAATCCTTGGTGACCACGCGGTCATCCTTGGCAAGGTTGTGGCTGTGCTTAGGGCTGTGTAGCGAACTGCAGCAATTCTGCCGCTAAGTCTTGCTTTACAAGTGCCTTCAAGCGAGTGCCCGATTCCACATATTCAAGTTCCAGCACCTTGCCCGATAGGTGCGCCCTTGAGACCAGATCGCCGCGGCTGTATGGCACAACCCCGACAAACTCAACATCGGGCCTCGGCAGCAGCTCGGCAATCTTTGCTTCGAGTTCCTCAAAGCCCAATCCGGTCCTGGCTGAGATAAGTAGTGAGCCGGGAACTAGCCCGCGAAGCCGGACCTGGTCTTCGTCGCTTAGGAGATCCACCTTGTTGAAGACGATTAGCTCTGGAATGCTTGAAGCTTCCACTTCGGAAATCACCTCGTGAACGGTGCGAATCTGTCCCATAGGATCCGAGTCGGTGCCATCCACCACGTGAACAATCAGGTCCGCGTGAGAAATCTCCTCGAGCGTTGACCTGAAAGCCTCGATTAACTGGTGCGGGAGTTGGCGAACAAATCCGACGGTGTCGGCAATCGTGTAACCGCGGCCATCGGGTGTTGCATGTTGCCTCACCGTGGGATCCAGGGTTGCAAAAAGAGCGTTCTCAACCAGCACGCCAGCCTTGGTCATGCGGTTTAGGACAGAAGACTTGCCAGCGTTGGTGTATCCAGCAATTGCCACCTGAGGCTCGTTGTTCTTTTCACGCTTTGAGCGCTTAATGTCTCGAGCCTGCTTCATGTCGATGATTTCACGCTTGAGCTTGGACATTTTTGTGTTGATGCGCCTGCGATCAAGTTCGATCTTGGTCTCACCGGGGCCTCTTGATCCAATACCAACGCCACCGGCAGCCTGACCACCGGCCTGACGCGACATGGAATCGCCCCAACCGCGAAGTCGCGGCAATAGGTATTCCAGCTGGGCAAGCTCTACCTGCGCCTTACCCTCACGACTCTTAGCGTGCTGAGCGAAGATGTCCAGGATGATGGCAGTTCTGTCAACGACCTTTACCTGCACCGCGTCTTCGAGTGCTCGGCGCTGAGAGGGAGCGAGTTCGGCATTGGCGATAACTGTGTCCGCACCTAAGGAAGCGACCAGTTCTTTTAGTTCTTGAGCTTTACCCTTGCCAAAGAAGGTTGCTGGGTCTGGGAAATTACGTCGCTGCAACAAGCCATCCAAAACCTCAGCACCTGCGGTTTCGGCTAGGGCAGCAAGCTCACGCAAACCGTTCTCGGCATCGGATAGGGTTCCCGAGCCCCATACTCCAATCAACACGACCTTCTCAAGGCGAAGCTGGCGGTATTCCACATCCGAGATGTCCTGCAGCTCTGTTGAGAGCCCCGCTACTCGACGAAGCGAGTCTCTCGCCTCGAGATCAAGCTGGTCGCCATCAAATTCATTGCGCGGCGCAGCTGCTCCTCGCCTGAGGATGCGGTCAATCGTGGATTCGTTTTCCATTGCACTTAAACCCTAGGGCTGTATTAGGTTTGCAACATGTCCCAGGAGCACTATTTCAGCGCAAGCCCAGATAAACCTGCGACGCTTCGCGAAATCACCTACCAGGTAGCGGGGCGAGAATTCGCCGTTCAGGCTGCTAGTGGCACCTTCAGCGCCAGCAAGCTAGACCCTGGAACCTCAATCCTGTTGAGCAAATTTGAAGAGTTTCCGGAGTCTGGAAATGTCCTTGACCTAGGTTGCGGCTGGGGACCTATCTCACTTGCCATTGCCACCCTCAGCCCAGAAACCAAAGTCTGGGCGCTCGATGTCAACCAGCGCAGCATGGAACTGGCTAGAAACAATGCGGCAAAGCTTCAACTTACAAACATAAACGTCATAACCGCAGACAAGGTGCCGCAAGATCTAAAGTTCGACGCGATTTGGTCTAATCCACCGATACGGATTGGCAAGGCAGCTCTGCATGATCTTCTTACAAGTTGGCTACCTCGCCTAGAAAGCGGAGGGAGAGCCATGCTGGTTGTCCAGAAGCAACTTGGGGCTGACTCGCTGTTGGCTTGGATTCAAGCTGAGTTTCCAGACCTTACGGCTAGTAGGTTTTCAACCGATAAGGGTTTCCGGGTCCTAGAGGTAACTAGAGACTAAAGGTTCCGCTGTAGACAATCTCCGCTGGACCTGAAATTGCAACATGTTCGCCGTCTTCGGTTGGAAACATTCGCACACCAACCTCGCCGCCAGGAACCCTGACTCGCCAGAAGTTTTGGCCATTGTCCGCCCAGTGCCTAATTGCCAACGCAGCAGCTGCAATGCCAGTTCCGCAACTAAGGGTCTCCCCCACCCCGCGCTCGTGAACCCGCATTGAGATGCTGGCTACTCCCTCTTTGATTAGTGGGTCATCGAGAACTACAAACTCAACATTTGCGCCCTTGCTAGCTTGCGGTTCAAGCCTTGGAGCTTTGTTCAATTCCAGCGCCTCAAGTTCGCCCTGATCGGCAAGTGCGACTACGACATGTGGGTTACCTAGGTTCAGGCCCAGACCTGGACGCGCGACCGCAATGCCGTCGGCCTTGACAAGGTATTCCTCAGTTTCAACGCCCCAGCGACCTAGGTCAACTGCAAAACCAGTCGATGTGCTGGTTAGATCCTTCACGCCAGCGCGGGTCGCAATTGGCAAGGTCGAACCACCGATGATCGAGGCAAGTCCTCGGGTGGTTAGGTAGCGGGCAAACAGACGAATACCGTTTCCGCACATCTCGGCCTTTGAGCCGTCAGCATTTCGATAGTCCATAAACCATTCGGCATTTGGCTCGTCATGCAAAAGGTGAGCAACCTCACTGTTTTCAGTTCGGGTCACCAAGATCAATCCATCGGCACCGATTCCAAAGTGCCGGTCGCAAATGAGCTGAATTTGCTCCTCGGTGAGATCCAAGATACCGTCGAAATCATCGACCAGCACAAAGTCATTGCCCGTGCCGTGGCCCTTGGTGAAGTCGATGTTCATTGTTCAAGCCTAATCAAGTTCATAACCTCATCAGTCATCTGCTCACCCGCTGACTGCCAGAGGATTCGCTTATCGCGTCTAAACCAAGACATCTGCCTACGGGAGTATCGATTGGTTAGCGCTACAGTCTCGGCCTTTGCCTCCTCAGTAGTCATTTCGCCATTGAGCTCGGCGATTGCTTGTTTGTATCCAATCGCCATGCTTGCTGTCCTGCCAAGTTCACCAGCCTTCAGAAGCTGCTGGACCTCAGAAACGATGCCCGCCTCCCACATTTTCTCGACTCGCGATGAAATGCGTTTTTTCAGTAGCTCTCGAGGGACATCTAGGCCGATTTGCAAAGTTGGCTCCCAATAGCTTGGCTCTGGCAGGGAGGATGCATAGCTCTCCCCCGTGATCTGAATCACCTCGAGTGCACGTATCACTCTGCGAACATTCTGCGAGGGAATCTTGTCTGCCGTTATCGGATCCAGCTGCTGCAGCTTTTCATGCATGGCCAGCGCTCCGATTTCTTGACCCTGTTGCTCTAATTCCGAACGAACTAATGGATCCGTGGGAGCAAAATCGAGATTGTCGAGCGCAGCCGCTAGATAAAACATGCTGCCGCCGACTAACATTGGAGTTTTGTTGGAAGCAAAGATTTCCAGACACTCTTCTCGCGCCACTCTCT